>JBFZEN010000332.1:0-22497 GCA_041306805.1 bacterium | reverse complement strand
ATGCGGCCTGCGCGCGGACTCTGTTCGCGGACGGATTTGAACGCGTGGTTTTCGGCCACACACACCGCCCGTTCGCCCTTGACGAAAACGGCCGCACCTATGTCAACCTGGGCGACTGGATGGACCATTTCACATATGCGCGCCTCGAAAACGGGCGCCTGACGCTGGAACATTGGAAACCGCGGGAACGTGTACAGGATACGGCCCCGAAGGTCCAGGCCTGCAAGGAGATCGAATGAAAAAAAACAACCGAACCCTGTTCGGGAACATGCGGGAAGCCCTGTTCCGCGTCAAACTGCTGCGGAATCATCCATGGATCTGTTACCCCATCCTCTTTTTCTGCGTTGTTTTTCTGGTGGGGGCCGTGATGATCGTGCTCCTGAGCCGGAACCTGCCGCCCCTGACCACGCTGGAGCATTACGATCCCCAGCTGGTCACCCGGATTTATTCGGCCGACGGCAAGGTGCTTCAGGAATTGTACATGGAAAACCGGGACCAGGTGCCCATCGACCGCATGCCCGACAACCTGATTCAGGCCACGGTCGCCACCGAGGACAGGCTTTTCTTCAGGCATTGGGGCCTTGACCTGAAGGGCATCGCAAGGGCAACCGTGGTGAACATGGCCGCCTTGCGCATCAAGCAGGGCGCGGGCACGCTCACCGGACAGCTGGCCAGAAAACTATACCTGACTCCCGAAAAGAAATGGTCCAGGAAAATCCGCGAAGCCCTGACTGTGCTCCAGATCGAGCGCACCTATTCCAAGTCGGAAATCATGGAGATGTATCTCAACCACATGTTCTTTGAAAACCGCGCCTACGGTGTTCAGGCCGCCGCGCTGCGGTACTTCGGCAAAAACGTCGAGGAACTGAAGGTTGAGGAGTCGGCGATGCTGGTCGGCATCCTGCAGCGGCCTGCGCGGTACAATCCGTACAGATACCCCGACGCGGCGCTGCAGCGACGGAATCTGGTTTTAAGAAACATGGTCGAATGCAATTTTTTATCACGCGATGCGGCCGATTCGCTGGAACAAAGCGGGCTGAACCTCAGGGCGGCGGAGGAAAAGAACAGTTCCATCGCTCCCTATTTCTGCGAATATGTCAGGCGCCAGATGGAGGAAAAATACGGAGTCCGGCTGGTGACCGACGGATTATCCATATACACCACGCTCGACACGCGCATCCAGTTGTGCGCCGAGAAGGCCGTCAACGACAAGATCCCTTTGCTCGAAAAACAGATTCGCAGGCGCATTCTCCACAAGCATGAATATGCCAAATGGATCGGGATGCAGGAACATTCGTCCGAGGCGAACGCCCTGTTGTCTGATTCCACCCGGATCGATTCCCTCATGGCCGCCAAAGCCACGCTTCAGGTCGCTTTGGTCGCCATGGATCCTTCGAACGGCCACATTTCGGCCATGATCGGGGGCAGGGATTTCGAGAAATCCAAATTCAACCGAGCCGTCCAGGCCAAGCGCCAGCCGGGTTCCGCATTCAAGCCGTTCATCTATACGGCCGCCATCGATAATGGATACGCTCCCGATTTTGAACTGCTGAACCAGCCCGTGGTGCTGACCATGGTCGACGGATCGCGGTGGAGCCCGCCCAATTACGATAAAAGCACCGGCGGATTGACCACGCTGCGCCAGGCCCTCAAACTGTCTCTGAACCTGGTCACGGTCAGGCTGGTCCAGGAAGTGGTTCCCCCCGAAAAGGTGGTGCGCTATGCCACGCAATTCGGCCTGACGACCCAGATCATGCCCTACGACGCCATCGCCCTGGGCGTGTTCGAGGTCATTCCGCTCGAGCTCGTTTCCGCCTTCAGCGTCTGGGGCAACGGCGGAGTGTGGAACAAGCCGGTTTCCATTCTCAGGGTGGAAGACAAGAACGGAAACGTGCTTGAAGAAAACGTCCCCGAGCGCCGGGAGGTGATCAGCCAGGGCACCGCCTATATCATGACCAGCATGCTGCGCGACGTCGTGGACCACGGCACCGGTTACACCGCGCGCGCCGCCTATGGATTCAAAAGACCCGCCGCCGGCAAAACCGGGACCACCAACGATTTCACCGATGCCTGGTTTGTGGGATTCACGCCGCAAATCGCAGCGGGCGTCTGGGTGGGGTTCGACGACAAACGCATCAGCCTGGGCGAAGACCAGTCGGGCGCCGTGGCCGCACTTCCCATCTGGGCCCCGTTCATGAAAATGGTTTACGATTCTCTGGAGCTTCCGGAAGCTGATTTTCAGATGCCCGCGGACGTGATCAGACTGAACGTCTGCAGCGAAAGCAAGAAACTGGCGACCGCAACATGCCCGAAGGTGCTGAACGAGGTCTTTAAAAGGGACATGGCGCCGACCGACACCTGCGAGACGCACGCGCGCCCTGTGATGATGAGAACCCGGGAAAGGGTGATTTATTGACCGGCCGGCATGGCCGTTTCTTGATTTACGCTTGAACCGTTCCGTCGATGAGCACGGGCTTCATGCACGGCTGATCCGAAAACCGGTATGCTCTGAGCAGCCTGTCCGACAGCATGTGTTTTTCGCCGCGGTTCGTGTAAAGATCCGCGATGGTTTCCCCCTTTCGAACCGCGTCGCCCGTCTTTTTCCTGAAAACGATCCCCGCACCCGGATCCACCGCCTCGTCCTGTTTCATCCTTCCGGCTCCGGTCAGAACGCATACCAGCCCCGCCTCCATGGCATCGAGACCGGCCACATATCCGGTGACGGGACTCGCCACCGCATGCGGAACGATCTGCCGGGTGTAGGTCTCCGGATTTTCGATGACCCCGATGTCGCCGCCCTGCATGCGTACCAGGGCGAGAAACCTATCGTATGCCTTCCCCGAAGAAAGAAACGGATGCAGCATCTCAATGCCTGCCTGATTCGTGGCCGCCTTTCCAGCCATCCGGAGCATCATTCCACCCAGAGCCAGAGTGACTTCCATAAGGTCCGGCGGCCCTCCGCCCCGAAGCGCTTCGACAGCCTCGCGCACCTCCAGCCAGTTGCCCGCAGCCAGGCCCAGCGGTTGGTCCATGTGGGTCAGAACGGCTTCGGTTCGGATGCCCAGCCCATTGCCCAGCGCCACGAGGGTCCTGGCCAGTTCCGCCGTTTTTTCCCTGGAAGGCAGAAACGCGCCTTTCCCGAATTTAACGTCGAGCGCCAGGGCATCGGCACCCTCGGCTTTTTTCTTGCTCATGATGCTTGCGCAGATCAGCGGTATGCTCGAGACCGTTCCGGTCACGTCGCGCAGGGCGTACAGTTTCTTGTCTGCGGGAACAATGTCGTCGGTCTGCCCGATGATGGCGCACCCGATCTTTGAGATCTGGCGTACAAATTCGGTCTCACACAAACGTGTCCGGAAACCGGGAATGGATTCCAGCTTGTCCAGCGTGCCCCCCGTGTGCCCAAGGCCGCGGCCCGCCATCATGGGAACGGGAACGCCCGCGCAGGCCACCAGCGGGGCGAGTATCAGGGACACTTTGTCTCCGACCCCCCCCGTGGAATGCTTGTCGACCTTGATTCCGGGGATGAACGAGAGATCGAGGGTACGGCCTGAGGCGATCATGGATCTGGTCATCGCCAGAATCTCGGCGTCGTTCATTCCCTTGAGCACGATGGCCATCAGCCATGCGCTGATCTGGTAATCGGGAACGGCATTCCGGACGGTGCCGTCGACCATCCAGGCGATTTGTTCCTCCGAGAGCGCGAGTCCGTCCCTTTTTCTGGAGATGATTTCCACGGAATTCATTTCAGTTCCTCCGCTTCGCAGACCAGCCCCGCCCATTCCCCCTGAATCCGCGTTTCGGCAACGCGCCACCCGTTGCGCGAGAGAATTTCGACGATGGTTTCCTTCTCGGTTGAAAGAATACCCGACAGTATCATTCTCCCTTCCGCCTTCACCCAATCCGTCAATTGGGGTATCAGGGCCGTCAAAGCGGCCCTGTCGATGTTCGCCACGATCAAATCGAAATTCGGGAATAAGGAATCGGGATTCGTGTTTCGGAATTCTGATTTTTTTAACCTGGAACCTGGAACTTGGAACTCGGAATTTGCTGTCCGATCCCCGATCCCCGATCTCCAATCCCCTTTTCTTAGAACGTCCACCGATCCCAGACGGATGCACACACGGTCGTCGACCCCGTTGTTGCACACATTCTCCACCGCATTGTCGATGGCGTCCTGGTCGGGGTCAAGACCCAGAATCGGGCCTGCGCCCAGTTTGGCCGCGGCAATGGCCAGAATGCCCGAGCCCGTTCCCAGATCCAGAACCGTCCCGCCCAAAAGCAGGTGTTTTTCGAGCAGCATCAGGCACAGCTGCGTGGTTTCGTGCGTCCCCGTTCCGAAAGCCATGCGGGGGTAGATGTCTATCGTGATCCCGCCGAAACCGGCAGGCGCCTTTTCCCAGGGGGGTTTGACCACGATGCGGTCCGTGACAACGACGGGACGGAATCCGTCCCTCCATTTTGCGCCCCAATCTTCCTCCTGGACGTCTGACCAGAGGGGTGTTCCGACGTCGCATCCCAGCGGCCTGATCTTTTCGAGATATGATTCGAGAACGCGCGAAGTCTTCCCGGAAAAATGCGTTGCACGGAAATAGGCGAGAATACCTTCGGGTCTTTCCTCCGTTCCCAGGGCGCCTTGTTCGAACATGAAATTGGACACGGCCTCAAACGCGTTGTCCGAAGCGGGGACGAAGACGGAAATCCATTTGACGGGTTCATTCATAGACGAGATGGAGAACGAGCGTGCCGACCATCCACAGGCTTTCGGCACTGCATCGGTCCGGCGTATCTGAAACGGTATGCCAGTACGGGTAATCCAGGTCGATCACGTCCACCGCGGGTATGCCCGCTCCGAGCAGTTCGAGGTGGTCGTCGATCACTTCGAAGCCGTCGCGCGGATCGAACGCGGCCAATCCCAATGCGCGGGCCTTGCCCCAGACCCGTTCCACCACGTGCGGGGCGAACCGCCGCGAATTGGCTTCGACCGGCAGATCCAGTTCCCTGTCACCGATCATGTCGAGAAGAACGGCGTACTGCGGCCTATATCGGGGATGTTTGCGGCTGACGAAATACCTGGCCCCAAGGCACCAGGTGTCGACACGCATTTCCACGCCGTCGTCCTCGCCGTCGAACAGCACGATGTCCACTCCGCAGGACGGCGGAATCCGGCCGATGACGCGGCCCAGCTCGAGAAGGACGGCGACGCCCGAGGCGCCGTCATTCGCCCCGGGCACGGGTTGTTTTCTGTTGCGCGGTTCCGGATCCGAATCCGCAAAAGCCCTCGAATCCCAATGCGCGCAGAAGAGGATTCTCCTGTTCTGCCTTCCGAACGAGGCGATGACGTTGGTCAGAGACACAGTTTTTTTCTGCAGCGCGTCAAAAGCCGAGAATTTTTGCAGCACGACACGGTCGGTGTTCTGTTTCAGGGAGGACGCAAGAAAACCGAGGCAGTCTTCATGCGCTTTCGATCCCGGAACGCGCGGACCGAAGGCGCACTGTCTTTCAAGGTCGGCAAACGCCCTTTCGGAATCGAAGGCGGGGACCTGGGCGGCCGCGAACCCGGCGAACAGCCACGCCATGATCATGAAATGCATTGAAGCGGTCATGGTTGAAATATAGGCAAAGCAAAAATCGAAATCAACTTAAATGGCCGGGACCGATTTATTTCTTGACACATCGGGGTTATTTAATTAGATTGTCGTTTAATTCCATTCTCCACCTGAACCATCAGTCACTTTTAGCCGATACGGATATCCAAATGCGCTACGCCGAGGCGGTCGATTTTCTTTTCCTGCGCCAGCAAATGGGCATGAAGCTGGGGCTCGACACGATGAATGAATTGATGAAAAGGCTGGGGCGTCCGGAGCGCCGCCTTCCGCTGGTGCATGTGGCCGGCACGAACGGGAAAGGCTCCACGGCGGCCATGCTCGAATCAGTCCTGCGCTGCGCCGGGTACCGGACGGGTTTGTACACATCGCCGCACCTGGTGGACATTCGCGAACGCATCCGGATGAATGGAAAAACCATATCCAAGAAAGACATGACCGCCTGTGCCGATGCGGTGCGGCGTCCGGCCGAAGAATTGCAGGCATCCTATTTCGAAACCCTCACGGCCGCGGCGTTGTATTTTTTCTCCGAAAAGAAGGCGAACGCCGTCGTGCTTGAGGTGGGACTGGGCGGAAGATTGGACGCCACCAATGTGGTCAGGCCCGTATTGACGGTAATTACCGAAATCGGCCTCGAGCACACCCAGATTCTGGGCAGAACCCTTCAGGCGATTGCCCGTGAAAAAGCCGGTATCATGAAGCCGCACGTTCCCTGCGTGGCGGGCACGCGAAAAAAGAAAATCAGAACGCTTCTCGAACGCGCCGCACGGCAAACCGGGTGTCCCCTGGTGGTCGCGGCCGATGCCGTGCGCATTTCCGACCCACGCCTGTCGAGTCAGGGGACGCGTTTCAACGCCTCTTCCGAAACATCCGAATACAGGGACCTGTTCATCGGCCTGGTCGGCGGACACCAGGTCGACAACGCCCGAACGGTTCTCTCGGCCGTGGACCAGCTGCGCAAGTTGAAATGGCGCATCGCCGATTCCGCAGTCCGCCTCGGCCTCGAAAAAGCCGTATGGCGGGGCAGGATCGAACTGCTTCAAAGCCGGCCCGATGTCCTCGTCGATTCCGGGCACAATCCGTCCGGGATCAGGACTTTGGTGAATGCCGTCCGAAACCTTTTCAAATACCGGCGTCTGGTTCTGGTATTCGGCGTGCTGGACGATAAAAACGCCCGTGGCATGCTGAACCAGCTTGCGCCCCTGTCGGATGCCGTGATTCTCACCCGTCCCAACAGCGACAGAGCCCGCGATCCCGCCTCCCTGTCGTCTCTTCCCTGCCTGCGCGGGAAACCCGTTCAGATTCTGCCCGGCATCGCCGAAGCATGGTGCGCGGCCGTGAACGACGCGCGTCCGGACGATTTGATTTTAGTCACGGGCTCCATGTACCTGGTCGGCGAAATCATGAAATTCTATCCCGATCGTCAATAGGCGGCTGATGATCAGGAACAACGGCCTTCCAATCACTCTCGCCATTCAATGCTTCCATGCGTTTTTCCAATGCCTGAACCAGTTCACGGATCCATGGTTTTCGGCCGGTCCCGTCCATTTTTTAATTGTTTTTATGGAATTTCATGGCTAATTTAATTGATTATGGTTTTAACGGACCCGTCATGAAAACAAACTCGAATCATTTTTCTCATTTGCCCGAACGCATCGCCCGTCTGGGCGACATGGCATACAATATCTGGTTCAGCTGGCATTCGGAAGCGGTCAAACTGTTCCGTCACCTCGATCAGGAATTATGGGAAAACGTGCAGCACAATCCCGTGCATCTGTTGTACGAACTCGATCCCGCCCGGCTGATCGAAGCGGCCAATGAGGAAATCTTCCTTAAAAAATACGATCATGTCGTGTCGGCATATGATCACTACATGGATGCGGGAGAAACCTGGTTCGCCAAAGAACATGCCGGTCCGGGGAACATGCTGGTGGCCTATTTCAGCATGGAATTCGGTGTGCATGAATGCATTCCCATCTATTCGGGCGGTCTCGGCATCCTGTCCGGAGACCACCTCAAATCGGCCAGCGACCTGGGCATACCCATGGTGGGCATCGGGCTTCTGTACAGGGAATCCTACTTTACCCAATTCATCACCACGCATGGACACCAGCAGTCGGTTTTTCTACCCAACGATTTTTCGCGTATGGCCCTGAAACCCGTCCTCAAGGACAGCGGTGAACCGCTCACACTGAAGATCCAGATGGACCACGGGCATGTCACCGCCCGCATCTGGCTGGCCCAGATTGCGCGCGTTCCTCTCTATCTGCTCGATACCGACGTCCCTGAAAACACTCCCGAGGAAAGAAAAATCACCAGGCGGCTCTATGTGAGTGACAGGGATTTGCGGCTTGTCCAGGAATTGGTTTTAGGCATAGGCGGGGTGATGGCCTTGAACGCCCTGGGGTTTCATCCCACGGTCTGGCATCTGAACGAAGGGCATTGCGCGTTTTCGGTGCTCGAGCGGATGCGCATGCTCATGAAAAACGGCATCGCCTTCGTTCAGGCGATCGAGCAGGTCCGCCGATCCACCGTCTTCACAACGCACACGCCCGTGGCCGCGGGAAACGAGGTGTTCGAGGCCTGGCGCATGGACAAGTTTTTTCAGCCCTATTGGGAGTCCATGGGCCTGGGACGGGAACAGTTCTTCCGCCTGGCGCAGGAAGACAGGAACCCCGATCCCAACGCGTTCAACATGACCATACTCTCCCTGAAGCTGTCGAATCATGCAAATGCCGTGAGCCGGATGCACGGTCAGGTGGCCAAACGAATGTGGGGCGGGCTCTGGCCCGACCGCTCCGCAGAAAACGTTCCCATCGATTCCATCACCAACGGTATCCACACGCGGACGTGGATGGCCAGTGAAATGAAAAACCTGCTTGACTGCCATATCGGACTCGACTGGCGCTACCGGCTCACGGAGCCGGGATTTTGGAAAAAACTCATGTCGCTCCCCGACGATGAACTCTGGAAAACGCACCACCGCCTCAAATTCAGGCTGATCGAGGGAATCAGACAGTCCATGGCGCACCAGCGCGAAAGGAACGGCGAGGCTCAGGAGGTCATTGAGGATGCCGCGCGCATTTTAAATCCTGATATGCTGACCGTCGGGTTTGCCAGGCGCTTTACCCCCTACAAGCGCGCCTCGCTTCTGTTCCGCGACCGGGAACGGCTGAAACGCATTCTCACCCGCGACCGCATGCCCGTGCAAATCGTTTTCGCGGGAAAGGCCCACCCGGCTGATCAGACGGGCAAATCTTTGATCGAATGGGTGTACGCCGAAAGCCGCAATCCGGAATTTTCGGGCCGCATCGTCTTCGTCGAAAACTACGACATCGCCCTGGCGCGCCGGCTGGTGTCCGGGGTGGACGTCTGGTTGAACGTGCCGAGACGGCCGCATGAGGCCAGCGGCACGAGCGGCATGAAAGCCGCGGTCAACGGCGCGATCAATATGAGCATTCTGGACGGCTGGTGGCGCGAAGGGTACAACGGAAAAAACGGCTGGGCGGTCGGTGAAGACAGGGATTATTACAATGAAATGGAGCAGGACGAGGCTGACAGCGGTTCCCTGTACCACTTGCTCGAAAACGAAGTCGCCCCGCTGTTTTACAAAAGAGACCCCGGCGGCCTGCCCGTGGACTGGCTGCAGAAGATGAAGGAATCCATGCGCAGCATCATCCCCGTCTTCAACACGAACCGGATGCTCAAGGAATACACGGGCCGGATGTACATTACATCGACGAATCCTTGAAAGCAACCGGCAAGGTCCGGCCAGTATTTGGTTCCGGGGATTTTTATTTTTTTTAATTTTTGGATAGCAGGTCTTCATTCTTCGATCTGCAACCATCAACATCCGGTCATCGATTCCCGAACCACGAACCCCTCATTCCGATACCCGGTTTTCACCCCACCCGAATCAACGCGAAATCCCCGTGCATTCTTTTCTTCAGCGCTTCGCGGATCGGCCGATTTTCGGGCCGGCTCAATTTCCGGTCCGTTTCAATCAGGGAAAAGGCTTCCTTTCTCGCGGCATCGAGAATGCGGCCGTCGGTCAGCAGATTGGCGATTTTAAAGCCGGCAATGCCGTGCTGCCTCGTGCCGAGCAGTTCTCCCGGCCCCCTGATTTCAAGATCCGCCTCGGCTATTTTGAATCCATCGTTCGTTGAGACCATGGTTTCGAGCCGCTTTTTTGCATCATCAGACAACGGATGTTGAGCCATGAGGATGCAGGCGGACTGGTCCATTCCCCTGCCCACCCGGCCGCGGAGCTGGTGCAGCTGCGTGAGACCGTATCGTTCCGCGTGCTCGACCAGCATCACCGAGGCGTTCGGCACGTCCACTCCCACCTCGATCACCGTCGTGCTGACGAGAATCTGGATTCCGTTCGATTTGAACGCGCCCATCACCGATTCCTTCTCATCCGATTTCATCCGGCCGTGCAGAAGGGCTGTCTTGAATTCCGGGAAAACGGTTTTGGAAAGGTCCGCGTATCCCTCGGTGGCGGCGGCCAGGTCCACTTTTTCCGACTCCTCGACCAGGGGGTAAACGATGTAGGCCTGCCTGCCCTTCTTCACTTCGTCCCGGATGAATTCGTAGATGGCCTCCCGTTTTTCCCCGGTGCGCCATACCGTCCGCACGGGCAGCCGCCCGGCCGGCATCTCGTCGAGCACCGACACGTCCAAATCGCCGTACAGGGTCAGCGCCAGTGTCCTGGGAATGGGAGTGGCCGTCATCACGAGCACGTCGGGGAAATATCCCTTCTGCCTCAATTCGGCCCGCTGCAGCACGCCGAACCGGTGCTGCTCGTCGATGACCGCGAATCCGAGCCTGTGAAACGAGACGCCCTCTTCCACGAGGGCGTGCGTGCCCACGGCGATGTCGGCATCGCCCGATGCGATGGCTTCAAGCACGCGTTTCCGGTCGCTTCCCTTCTGCCCGCCCTTGAGCAGCACGATGCGGATGCCCAATTCCTCGAGCAGCGAATGGACGGTCAGAAAATGCTGCTCGGCCAGAATTTCCGTCGGCGCCATGAGCGCCGCCTGGTAACCGTTCTCGACGGCGACCAGCATCGAGAGCAGGGCGATGATCGTCTTTCCCGAACCCACGTCGCCCTGCAGCAGCCGGTTCATGGAGCGCTCGGACTTCATGTCGTCGCGAATTTCGCGCATCACCCGCTTCTGGGCTCCGGTCAGCGAAAAGGGCAGCCGTTCCAGAAGATCCCGAATACGGCCGCCCGGTTTATTGAAGGCGATTCCCTTGTTCTCTTCGAGCCGCGCCGCCCGCCCGAATCCCAGGGCGAGCTGAATGAAAAAGAGCTCATCGAACTTGAGCCTGTGCCTGGCCTTGTTCAGTGAAGGCCAGTCGTTCGGAAAATGGACGTTTTCGAGCGCGGAGATCAGGGGCATCAAATCCAGAGCGGACAGCATGCCCCGGGGCAGCGGATCGTCCGCCGATTCGAGGGAATCGAGCAGGGGCCGAAAGATGCGCCGGAATCCGCGGCTGTCCAGGCCCGCCTGCGACAGGGCTTCCGACGAGGGATACAGCGGGATGATGCCCCCCGTATGGAGCGGGTTGTTTTCCCCTTCCTCTGAAATTTTATCGAATTCGGGATGAACCAGCTGGGGACCGCGGTAGAAGGTGACCTTGCCCGAGAAGGCGACCGTGTCGCCGGCCTTAAAAGCCTTGGCGATGTATGGAAGGCCGCCGAACCAGACGCAGTGGAGAAAACCGCTCTGATCGCCGACAAGAAGCATGAACCGTTTGGTGCGTCCGCGCACGATTTCGGACGAAAAGACCCTGCCCACCACCGTGGCCTCGTCGCCGGGCTTGAGGTCGCTGATCCTCTTCAGGGTGGAACGGTCGATGTAGCGGCGGGGATAATACGCGAGCAGGTCGCCGACGGTCCGCACGTCCGCCCCGGCCAGTATCTCGGCCCGTTTGGGCCCGATGCCCTTGACGTACTGAACGGACGTATCGAGACGGATGTGGGGTGTCCCCGTCAAGGGCATCCATGGAACGCGGACACCGCTTGTGCGGTGCGCGGATTATGACGGATTGGCGCGGACATGTTTTACGGCTGAAAAACTACCAGCTTAACAGGACAGTGTATTGAATAACCGCCTCGCTGTTCGGCTGAACCGGAATTTTAAATTCGGCCGTCCGGCTGTCCTTCTTCACCGACGGAGCGGACTGTTTCGTCAGGTTCCAGTCGCCCCAGAACCTCTCGGACACGACAATTTCGACGGCCTCTTTTTTATGGTTGCGGAGCTTGATTTCGTAATCTTCCTCGCGCGAACGGTTCGACACCTTCCGGGTGGCCTTCTGCACCCGTTCACCCGTCAGATCGAACGCATTTCCGAGATACAGCCTCACCTTCTCGTCCGCCGGCGTGTGGTCTATCGCGTCCTCGCCGATGAATTCAAGCGAGCCGTCGGTGTCCTGCTTGTACACGCGCACCTTGCCCTTGGGCAGAGGCATGCCCAAACCCTCTTTTTTCCCGTTCTTGAATTCGATCTGAACGCGGACCTTGTCTCCGTATGACGCCCCGTCATAGAGAAACAGTTTCTGCGCGGCCGTGCGCGACGGCGGAAACAGGGCGACTTGCTTCGTCTCGTTGTTCTTCACCGTGGTCCTGCGCTGCAGGGTGTACAGGTGGTATTCGAAAAACGATTTTTCCTCGAACTGCGGCGCGGCCGCGGCTTTAAGTACGGCCCGGTCTTCCATGAAACCGCCCGCCGCGCGCTCCTGGACCACATTCACATCACCCGCGACCAGTTTCAATTTGGCGTTCCGGTAGGCCGTGCCGCTGTGGTTCTCGATGGATACCCAGCCCGACACGTCCAGCTGTTTGTCCTGGGCGTCGGTCACGGCCACGTATTCGGCGTGCCAATTCACGCCGCCGGTCAGGTAACTCAATTCCACATCCTGTTTTTTCGGGCCGGCATTGTCGACCTGCCATACCAGAGTGGGCCGCGTGATCAGGCCCTCGGGCAATTTGGGAAAATCGAAGTTCTGGATGGATTTCCCCTTGACGATGCGTATGCCGCCTTTTTCGTCCTGAATGACGACGTCCTCGCCCGATGCAGACAGCAGTTTTCCCGACATGATTTCACCCTTGTCCGTCACCAACCGGATGTCGTGGTCCACGTATTTTTCGAGTATTTTCTGGGACCCCACCAGGTCGTATTCATAGTTCTGCTCGAGCACGGCCAGCTTGTCGGGCGCCGTGGCCGACTTGAAATGAACCGACGTGGGATCCATGGCGGCGGCCACGTCCGTGATGGACACGATGCCGGTTCCCGACGCCAGGTCGAGCGACCGTATGTCGCGCACCAGGGCCCGGTTCTGGTTGTACACAGTCAGCGAAATATCCTGGGCCGAGGCCGTGCGGACTGCCAGAATCGCGAAGGATAAAAAGAGGAGTTTCGTATTCATTTTTACCGCCTCCTGTTAAGTTGGAATTTCTTGTTCAATTCCCTGTCCCCCCGGGAGACCCGGATCTGGAGGAGTCTGTCCGGGAAGGCCGAAAAGGACCGGGGCAAGACTCATTCCAGCGACTTCAATCCCGCCCTCAGTTTTTCCGCTTTTTCCTCGAAGTCCGCCTGTTTTTTCCGTTCTTTTTCAACCACTTCTTTCGGAGCTTTCCGGACGAAATCGTGCTGCATCAGCCTGGCTCCGACACCCGCGAGCAGTCCCTCCAGCCTCTCGATTTCCTTCGTGATGCGTTCCCTTTCCTTGCCGATATCGATCAATCCTCCCAGGGGAATGAAAATCTCGACGTCCTCGACCACGGCCGTGGCCGAATCCTTCGGCTTGGTCCCGGGACCCGCGGCTTGCATCGATTCCACATTGGCCATCTTGGCGAAATGCACGGCCTGGTCCAGCAAGAACGCAACGCGCTTTTCGGGACCGCGCAGTACGGCTTTCGCCTTTTTTTCGGGCGGCACGTTCATTTCGCTGCGTATGTTTCGCGCCGCACCGATTGCTTTCCGCAGAAATGCCATGTCTTTTTCGGTCTGTGCATCCAAAGCACTTTCTCGAACGGAGGGGTAGTCTTGAATCATGATGGTCACCGCGCCATCCCCGGCTTTTTTGCGCGCGGACGGCGAAACGGGAAGCGCTTGCCAAATTTCTTCGGTGATGAAGGGCATGACGGGATGCAGCAGTTTCAGGACGGAATCGAGCACGTGAAGGGCCACGGTCTGAGCGGTGCGCCGCACCTCCGCGTTTTCCTTTTCGTAAAGCCTCGGCTTGGCCATTTCGATGTACCAGTCGCAGAATTCCCCCCAGACGAAATCGTACATGGCGTGCGCCGCGTCGTTGAACCGGAATTGTTCGAACCCCGAGCGGACCTCGGCCGTAACCCGCGTGAGCCTCGAGAGTATCCAGCGGTCCGCCAGATCCAGAGCCTCGCGGGGAATGGAATCGAGCTCGGGCACCTCTTCATCGAGATTCATGAGCACGAAACGGGACGCGTTCCACAGTTTGTTGGCGAATTTCTGCCCCATCTCGGCAAGGATGTGGTCGAAGTGGATGTCGCCCCCCAGGGGGGTGAGATACACCATGGTCATCCGGATGGCATCGGCCCCGTATGGGGGAACGCCGCTTTTATACGACGGATTTTTGGCCGCGAATTCCCTCACCGCGCCCGCATCGGCGCCGTCGATCAACCAGAGGGGATCAGGCGAATTACCCAGCGATTTGGACATCTTTCTGCCCGAAAGATCCCTGATCATGCCGTTGAAATACACGTCGCCGAACGGAACGTCGCCCATGAACTCGAGCGAGGCCATGATCATGCGCGCCACCCAGAAAAAAATGATGTCGGGGCCGGTGACAAGCGTGTTCGTGGGAAAAAACGCCTTCAACTCGGGTGTGGCATCGGGCCAGCCCAGCGTCGAAAAAGGCCAGAGCCACGACGAGAACCATGTGTCGAGCACATCCGGGTCCTGTTTCAACTCGGCGGAGGCGCATTGGGGACACGACGAGGGTTCCTCCCGCGACACGAATTCGTGGCCGTTCCCACACGTGTACACGGGAATGCGGTGTCCCCACCAGATCTGGCGGCTGATGCACCAGTCGCGGATGTTCTCCATCCAATGGAAGTAGGTCTCCTCCCAGTGTTTCGGATAGAAACGGACCCTTCCCTCGCGCACCGCCTTGATGGCCGGTTCGGCGAGAAACTTCATCTGGACGAACCACTGATCCGACAGATAAGGCTCGACCACGGTGTCGCAGCGGTAGCAATGGGGAATGGGCGTCAGACGCGGCTCTTCACCTTTGAGCAGGCCCAGGGCTGCCAGATCCTCGAGAATCTTTTTCCTCGCCTCGAACCGGTCAAGCCCCCGGTACGACCCCGCATTTTCGTTCATGCGCCCGGTTTCGTCCATCACCGAGATCAGGGGCAGGCGGTTTCTCTGGCCCACCTCGAAATCGTCGAAATCGTGCGCGGGCGTTATTTTGACGGCCCCGCTGCCTTTTTCGGGGTCCGCATGCCCGTCGGCAATGACGGGAATCCTGCGCTGTGTCAGGGGAAGCGTCACGTTTTTCCCCACCAGGCGCTTGTACCGCGGATCGTCGGGATGCACGGCCACGGCCGTGTCGCCCAGCATGGTTTCAGGGCGCGTGGTCGACACCACCACGTGGCCGCTGCCGTCTTCGAGGGGGTAGGCGATGTGCCAGAATTTTCCGTTCACCTCGACGGCGCTGGCTTCCTCATCGGACAGCGCTGTGCGGCAGCGCGGGCACCAGTTGATCAAACGCCGACCGCGGACAATCCACTTCTTCTCATACAGGCGGATGAACACCTCGCGCACGGCGCGCGACAAACCTTCGTCCATGGTGAAGCGCTCGCGCTCCCAGTCGCATGACGCGCCCAGCTTGCGCAGCTGCTTGAGAATGATGCCGCCGTAGGTTTCCTTCCACTGCCACACGCGTTCAATGAGTTTTTCCCTTCCCAGGTCGTGGCGGGTCCTGCCCTCCGCCTTCAGGGCCGACTCCACCTTGTTCTGCGTGGCGATGCCGGCGTGGTCCATTCCCGGCATCCAGAGCGCCTCACGGCCTTCCATGCGCTTCCAGCGGACCAGCAGATCCTGCAGGGTGTTGTTGAGAATGTGTCCCATGGTCAGCATGCCGGTCACGTTCGGGGGCGGAATCATGACCGTGTATTTTACGGCGGAACGCGTAGGATCGGCGTGAAACAGCCGGTGTTCCATCCAGTAGGCGTACCACTTGTTTTCCACTTTACGGGGATCGTACAGTTTGTCTAATACCGGCTTGGCCATTCTTTGCTCCATCAATCGAATTTCTCTGAAATTTCCTTCATGAATTGCACGGCTTCATTGGCCGTTCTCAGCAGAGGCTGAACCCGGCGGTAAAAACGGAAAAGCAGAACCGCCTCGACCGCGTTGACAAGAAAAAGGACGGCCACCGTCACCACCAGCCCTTTGATCATGCGGCTGATGGCTGCGCCTTTCTCCGCCCGCGGTTCCGCTCCGTGACCGGGTACCTGGAACATGGAACGGCATTGCCTGCAGCGATACCGGCCGCCGTTGAACCGCACCTGATAGTGTTTTCCGCATTCCGGGCAGGCAAAAAATTTCTGGTCGCTGTCGGCCAAACCCACCTCCGTTTTTTCCGTGTATTGCATCTTCTTTCATTTGCATAAAAGGTCGGAGAAAAGCCTCCGACCTTTTATCAAACATGTTCTCCCCTGCGCGCGGGGAGCATCAACCGGCCCGATACAACCGGGGACGGAAAAATTCAGCGCCCGTACTCAAGCGGCAGGCGGAGGGCCAGCCTCGGCGATACGCGTTCCTGGGGCTTGTATTCGCCCAGGTCCGTGTCGTACACGAAAGTCCAGATGTAATCCATGAACAGAAGCAGGTAGGGCTTGATTTTATAACCCAGACCCACGCGCGCGACCGAACGGTAATCGAGCGTGCGGATGTCCTTGAATGTGCCGATGCCCCGCTTGTCATAGTTGGCTTCGGCCGCCACATAAGGAATGTTCTGTGTCAACCCGGCTGCAAAATGCAACATGCCGCTGTTGCCCGTATTGTCTATTTTCTGGTACGATCCGATGACGTGAAACAGCTTGAAAAAACTGAAATCGAGCCCGCCGTACCAGGCGTTGCGCTTCTCGTTCATCATGGGAAGCAGCATGGATTGCGACACGGGGATGTTCTCGATGATGGGCTTGAGGTAATCGGGAATGGCCGCCTCATTTCCCCCTATCGATTCATAGAAATCGATGACGGAACCGATGGTGGTCTGGCGCAGCATTTCGTAAAAGGGGCCGAAATAGCTGGCGATGTATTCCTTGCCGAGCTGGCGCCGTTCGACCGTGACCGAAAGGCCGAGCCACGACGCGAGCGCGTCCAAATCGGTGCGCCAGCCGAAAGTGAGGCCGCTTCCGCCCGTGGTTTCCGTGCTGCCCGACAGGGAATTGTGGGCATTGATTTTGGCGTAATCGGCGTAAATCATGGTGGTGAACATCGGCGATTTGACCAGAGGCAGTTCCACGTCCAGACCGTACACAGCCACGTCGTCGTCCTTCGTTCCTTTTTGGGAGTCGGGATCCAGATCAGCCGCGTAACTCGCGCCCACGGCGAAATTTTTCAGAACGGGAATCAGGCTGGAATGGAGAGGCCTGATGTACCCCCTCATGCCGAACACTTCGGAGCGCCCGAGGTTGTTGGTCAAGGATTCAAAACCCACGACGCCGAGGTCGATGTCGAGCGTCATGCCGATTTTCCGTTCCTCATAAACAATCTGGTTGTTATAGAAATTGAGAATGGAACCATGGCCCAGGCGTTCGGCGTCCAGTGCGCCGACGCGCGTGTAGAAAACATCGCCCTTGCGTCCGTAACGGAGGTAGCGGACGGCGCGCGACCAATCGGTTTTGCCCGTGCTGCGGTTTTTCCAATCCTGCGAATAGAACTTGCCGGTATTCGCATTGTATAACAGGTTGACGTTGAGGCCGAAACCGAATTTTCCGATGCCGATATCCGGCTGGAAGCTGATGGCGTAATAGGCCTGGTTGTCTATCCAAGACATGCCGAGGCCGCCGTCTAACTCGCTGCCCGTGGTGGATTCATACCCGTACCACTGGCCGAACCCGGGGCCGGCCGTAAAAAACAGAAAACCCAGCAACCACACGCATTTTCTCATGGGTGAATCCTCCACAATTTGTGAGTGGGTATTCGATATCGTAATTAGTTTACCAAAACCCGCATGCAAAGTCAAGCAAAATAATGAATTCCAAAGATGGTTCATTTTCATTTCCGGCTCATGCCGGACGGGCAAAAGCCTGAAGCGCCTCTTCCACACTTGTTCTTTCGATGAGTGAAAAGACGCGATTACGGAATTCGGCGTTTCCATGCATTCCCTTCACATACCAGCCGATGTGTTTCCGCATTTCGAACACGCCCCGTTTCTCACCCAGCAATTCAACGGCCTTCTTAAAATGGACCAGGCATATTCCAATCTTTTCCTCGCGGGACGGTTCTTCCTCCCGCATATTGGTTTCCAGCAACCTGTTGATTTTCCTGAAAATCCAGGGTCTCCCCAGCGAGCCCCTGCCGACCATAACCAGATCGCAGCCCGTTTCGTCAAGCATGCGCCTTGCGTCGTCTGGATTCTCGATGTCCCCGTTTCCAATGACGGGGATGGATACGGCGCGCTTGACGCGGGCAATCCATTGCCAGTCGGCCTTGCCGCTGAATCCCTGGCTCTGGGTGCGCGGATGAACCGTGACCAGACGGGCACCGGCCCTTTCCGCCGCCTGCGCCGCTTCGACGGCGCAGATGTGTTCATTGTCCCAGCCGCTGCGCAGTTTGACGCTTACCGGAACGCGAACGGCGCGCACCACGGTGGCCGTGATAGCCTCCAGATTTCCAATATCCTTCATCAGGGCGGCTCCCATTCCCCGTTTGACGATTTTTCTCGAGGGGCATCCGAAATTCAGGTCAATAAAATCGGGTTTCAACTCTTCGGCCAAAGTCGCGGCATGCGACATGGTCTCGGCATGGCATCCGAAAAGCTGTATGCCCACAGGTCTTTCTTCCGGAAGAAATTCCATGAGCCTGCGGGTTTTCCGGCTGTTTCTGATCAAACCGTCCGAACTGACCAATTCGGTGAAAACCAATGACGCGCCGTGTATTTTAGCCGTAAGACGAAACGCGCTGTCCGCCGCCCCCGCCATGGGGGCCAATACGGCCCGCCCGCTTAAACTGACGCCGCATATATTGATAGTGCTCATAAACATTTACGAAAACTGGATTTTGCCGTTCGCGGTTCGGAATGGGTGCCATTCGATCGCAGATCTGGGATCGACAATCGTTGATCTGACATTTTTTTACCGACCGCCAACTGTTTACTTCCGACTGTTTTCTCGTGCTTCGTGCATCAGAAAAAGATCTCAAACCGCAGGCCGCAGGACTTCGTTCTTCGATTTCAGAACAACGATCTCAGATCCCTATTCACTACCCTCGAATATAGCTCTTAATTCGAACTCTTTCAATAATTTTGATTGCTTTTTTCTCAATTCTTTTGTATACTATCACGCGCAGAAAACAACAGATAACTGACTCATTGGGGAATGTCATGTCACAACGATGCGATATATGCGGCAAAGGACCTGAAGTCGGGCACAGGGTGAGCCACGCCCATAATCTGACGAACCGGCGCTGGATGCCCAACCTTCAGCGCGTTCACATCATCAAGGACGGAAAACCGCTAAAAATCATGGCCTGCACGCGCTGCATCAGGTCGGGCCAGATTCAGAAAAATATCCGAAAGAAAGGCGCCTGAACCACGGCGCCTTTCTTATTTATCTGTTCCATTCGGCAAGACAACCACCATTCCATTTCATCGACAGGCCACGACAATACCAAGGAGGCGGTTTATGGAAAATCGAAACCTTTTCCGGATTTTCTATGTATTGATGCTCGCATCGACGATACCCGTTATCATGCGCGTCCCCGCGGCGCATTCGCAGGATCCAAAAGCGCTTCTCTTTCAGGAGGCCGACCAGGCGATGCAGCAGGCCAAATCAGCCGGAGCCGACGTTTTTTCTCCGACGCAGTACGCCTCGGCGATGAAAGATTATGAGCGCGCGAACGAAGATTATAAAAACGGGAAAAACATGGAGGACATTAAAAAACGCATCAAGATGTCCGCCGTGTACTTTCTGAAAGCCGCCGAAACCACGAAAACCGTCCAGGCTGAATTCAAGGACCTGATCAAGGCCCGCAACGACGCACTGAAAACCGAGGCCGCACAGTACCGGAAGGAATTGTGGGTCGAAGCCGAAGGCGGCCTTGACCAGACCGTCAAGAGCGTTGAAGAAGGCAATATGACGGCAGCCAGGTCAAAAGCCCGCAAAGCGGAAAGGCTTTACAGGCAGGTGGAACTCGAATCCATCAAGGCCAATTTTCTGGATGAAACGCGCCAATTGCTGGCAAAGGCCAATGGCGAGGATTTGAAGAAGTTCGTGCCAGCCACGCTCGCCAAATCGGAGGAACTGGCAACCGAAGCCGAGCGCCTGCTCATCGAAAACCGGTATGACACCGACGAAGCGCGCCAGGTGGCTTCCGAGGCCAAGTACCTGTCACAGCTTTCCTTCGCGCTGGCCCCCGCCGTCAGGGACGTGAATTCGGGAAAGCGCACGGTGGAGGACATTCTCAGAGACCAGGAACAGCCCATACAGAAAATCGGCGCCGAATTCGACATCAATGCGCGTTTTCTGAACGGGGCGGATGAACCCGTGCAGGGCATCGTGAAAGAAATCCAGAAAATGAAACAGCACAACGATGCGCTCGACCAGGAGCTGCGCGAAAAGACGGAGCAGATCGCCGCGCTTTCACAGCAGGTCACCAAAATGGAATCGCAGTTGGGCGACCTGAAGAACAAGGAAGCCACCCTGACCAAACTCATGCAGCAAAAGGAAGAGGAACAAAAACTCGCCCGCGAAAAATACGAACGGCTCGAGACCATGTTCACCGAACAGGAAGCCAAAATGCTCCGTACGGGCGATCAGGTCATCATCCGGCTTTATGGATTGTCCTTCCCGGTGGGGAGGGCCGTCATCGAACCCCAGTACTTCAGCCTGTTGAGCAAGGTCGGCAACGCCTTCAGGGAATATCCCGAATCGCAAATCGCGGCCGAAGGGCACACCGACAGTTTTGGCAGCGACGAGCAGAATCAGAAGCTGTCGGAAGACCGGGCCACGGCCGTACGCGAGTACCTCGTGGCCAACACGGGAGTGGAAGGGTATCGAATCACCGCCGAGGGATACGGTGAAACCAAACCCATCGCCTCCAACGACACCAAAGAAGGGCGGGCAAAAAACCGCCGCATCGACATCGTCATCCAGCCGAAAAACAAGTAACACCCGCCTCGCCGGGAGCTTCAAGCTCCCGGCGAGGTGTGCACGTGCTAGAACTCCACAATAATTCCCCCTGCGGGAAACACCTTATACTGCAGAACTTCCTCCTTCGTCCCATCGTCGCTGTAATTGTAATTCCAGATATTGTTTCGTCCGTACAGATTGATGATGTCCCAGTACATCACCAGGTTCCAGGTGTTGAACATGAACCGCTGGTCCAGCCGCAGATCCAGCCGGTGGTAGGCCGGAAACCGGGCCGAATTCATCGGCGTTTCCGGAAGCACGGCCCATGTCCGGTACTGGGGCAGATAGGTGGATTCGGTATACGGGCGGCCGCCGAGATACCGCCAGCGGCCCGCCACCTCGGTCTGGTCGGCGAACGGCAGAAGCCATCCGATGATTTTATACCAGGTTTGCCTCTTCATCCGCTGATACCATCCCTTTTCCCGTAAATCCCACTGCATGCCGCCGATCGCGGTGAACACGTGCCGGTAGTCGAAATCCCAATTGAATTCCCTGTCATCTCTTGGATCGAACGCCCGTGAAATGGAATAGGAATAACTCACGGTATAATGATAACGGTGCAGCATTTTTTTCTGAAGGAAGAATTCGACGCCCTTGGAATATCCGCGCCCCTTGTTGATTAAACGGCCCTCGGAATCGTCGAAGGGATTGGCCGTGAGATCGCTCATGGAAACCGGCACCCTCCGGTAATCTTTGTAAAAAACTTCGATCGTGCCCCTGATGTCCTCCCGGAACAGCCGCTCCAGGCCGATAACAGTCTGCCGGGTATTCTTGTAGCCTAGGTCCCGGTTGTCCGGATGCGCGGTGACCAGTCCGTAGGCCGGGGATTGCGAATGCTGTCCGAACGCCAGATTGACATGGGTTTTCGGCGCCAGCGCGTACGAGAATCCCAGCCTCGGATCAATCGCCTGTTTCCCCGTATAATTGAAATAGTCGGTCCGCAAACCGAATGTGGCGGTCAGCGGAGTCCCAATGCGGACCTTGATCTGGCCGAAGGCCGCCGTCTTGAACGAAGTGGTCTTGTTCTCCCGGTCGTAAGCGGGATAGACTTCAAGAATTCCAATATGCCTGTATGGATATTTCGGCACGTCATGGATGTAAAGCGTGTCCGGATCATTGTGGATATCCAGGTCAAAAAGGATGGATTTGACATGCCCCCCGAAATTCAACTCAATCCGCCTGCCGGGCAGGAACGTCCATTCGGCCTTGAGGGCATTCTCGGCTTCCGTGGACACATTGGTGTACACTTTCCCGCCGCTGTGGCGCACATCCTGGTTCCAGTGGTTCAGCACGCGGGAAAGGGTGATTTTCGAGTATCCGCTTCTTCCGTACAGATGCTTCCAGGTGGCCCCGGCGGCGTATTGGTGACTCAGCGATACAACGTCGTCCGCTCCCCGGTTGTAAGCCGATTCTTCCTCCGATTCTTCGATGTGAATCCGGTCGTCGCCGTAAATACCGTTCACCATCAGTTGGTCGTTG
>JBFZEN010000331.1:0-7837 GCA_041306805.1 bacterium | reverse complement strand
CATCGATTCCCTCGATGCCGAAACCACGGGCATGGTCAAACCGGACATGGTGTATTATCAAAAACTCGTCAGATCGGGGACTTCCGTCGGAGAGCAGTCGTCGGTCAAGGCCCCGGTATTCGGATTCTATCCCAACCCGACCGGGGGCCTGGTCCGTTTCAGCGCACCGACCGACTTCGAGGTGTTCGATGTCCGAGGCCGCTGCGTGGCCAGGCAGAAGAACGCCGCCGGCGCCGACCTGTCCTTCCTTCCGCGCGGTATGTATTTCCTCAAGCCGCAAAAAGGATTGGTCCAGAAGATACTGATACAGAGATAACGGGAATCGCGCGGCATCATCCGGTTTCGACAAGCAAGGTTGCCTTTTGGAATCTCAAGCCCCGTTGGTTGAACGGGGCTTGTTTTTTAGACCGGTTTTCCTTCATGGGGCCCGACCGGTGAAATGGGCAGGATCAATAAAACGGGACGGCCGCCGTCGCTTCCTTTCGATCCGTACGCGGGAGTTAATGTAACCGGCTGGTCCGTGGCTACGAGAGGGCAGAACCATCAAATTTGATTTTTTTAAAAAATTTCCGCTCTGGCTGATCGGCGCCGTTCTCTACGGCATTTCATGGCCCATGCCGTGGAAGGCGAACCTGTCCTTCCTGGCCTGGTTCGCCTTTGTCTTTCTCTTCCTTTCCCTGAGAAAAAAGGAAGGTTTCTGGCGGTTCTGCGGAACCGTCTGGGCTTTCAGCTTCATCACCCATACCGTCTGTTCGGGCTGGTTTCTGGACATTCCCACGAATAAAATCTGGATCATCGCGGGCGCATTCAACGAATCCCTGGCTTTTGCCCTGCCGTTCATTCCCTTTTATTTCATGCAAAAACGGATCGGCTTCGGCAAATCCCTCTTCGCCCTTCCCTTCCTTGCCGTGACCGGCGAATGGATTTACTGCCTGTCGGAGCACGGCCTGGGGTACCTGCTCGTGGTTCACTCGCAGACCGCCAATCTCAGGCTGATTCAATACGCGGACCTGTTCGGACACTTTTCCGTGACGTTCTGGGTGATCTGGTTCAATGTGCTGATTTTCACCGCCCTGGAAAAATGCCGTTACCGCCTTCTGTCCGTCTGTTTCATCAAGAGGACGGCCGTCATCGTTCTGGCCATGGTTTCCGTGCCGCTGGGCTACGCCCATTACAGGGACCGCCGGATCGCAGGGGAGAGACACGATTCCATAACCGTCACGATGATTCATACGCATTTTGCCCCCAATCCGAAGGATGAAGAGCTGCGCCTGAAGAACCTGGACCGGATCGTCGAGCTGACCGATTCGACGGATTATTATTCCAAAAAGAAGGGGATTCACCGCGACCTGTATGTCTGGCATGAGGGGGCCATACCGTTCGACAAGAACGGGCATCATCGGAATTTCGTGCAGAATGCCGTTCAAGACTGGCAGGTGCCTCTTTTGTCCGGGATGGAATATTTCGTCCCGTTCGGCGACACCCGGTTGGGGCAGCCCGTGAACCGCGTGGTCCTGTTTCCCGCGAATCCGGATACGGCGGTTCCGCTTGCATTTTACGACAAGAACCGTCTGGCGCCCGGATGGGAGAGTATTCCCTATTTATCCGCGTTTCACAAGCTGAAAATCAGGTTCACGAAGGAATACCAATTTCATAAAAAAGGGGACAGCCTGCGGCTTTTTGAAGTGCCTGCGGGCGATCGGAAGATCAAAATCGGCACGCCGATCTGTTTCGAGCAGAACGCGCCGGCCATCTGGAACCGGATGGCTCTTCTCGGCGCGGAATGCTTTGTCCAGGTTTCTTTCGAGAGCTGGTTCGGGAAAACCTATTTCCAGAAGCAGGTGGCCTACATCACGCGGCTGAGGGCCATCGAGACCCGGCGGGGCGTGGCCCGCTGCTCGAACGGGGGATTGACTTTTTTCGCGGACGTTTTCGGGAGGATTTATTCACCTGCCCCGGATCGGGAATCTTCGGTGACCAATTCCGTCGCACTCGGCGACACGCTGGCCTTTTACACCCGGCACCAAAACCTGTTTCCCGTGGCGTGCCTGGCTGTTTCGGCAGCGTGTTTTATTTTTATGATGTTTCCGCGGCGCGCCAAAAGGGGACGGGGATGAATTGAACGAGGCGGCGGACCGGGTCGTCCGGTCATGGATGGGGATGGCGCTGGAAACGGGCTCCCGGGCGCGTATTTTACCGTCCCGTCAATCTCTCGAGATTTTCTTTCGCCTCGGGCGCGCTGTCCAGAACGAATTTCAGGTCTCCGCACGGAAAGTCGACGCACGCGGCGCACGAGTCGTATTGTTTTTCAATGCAACACATGCGAATTTTGCACAGGGTGGCGCAATGAAGTGATTTTCTTCCGGTTCCCTTGCAGCCGTCGCAGGCCACGTGTTCGGGTTTCAAGTCGGCGTGGTACATGGCCGACCATTTTTTCGCCACCTCGGCGATTTGGCCGTTGTCGCCCGATTGGGCGGCGATATACCCGTCGCATTTCGAACAATCCAGACCGCAGTAGGCGATCATACCGTCCTCCTGTTTTCGCTGAATGGATCCCGTTGAACCAGGCAGTTCTGAGCCTAGATATAAATTCCGATGCCCGCTTTGCCCAGCCTCTGTTTGCGCCATTCGCCGGAACCGATTGTGCTCGTCACGTATGCCAGATCCAGATCAACGTGTTGAAAATTCAGATTGAGCCCCCCCAGAAGAAACAAGCCGTGAAGTCTGCCGTTGATGCCAAAGAATGCCGATGTCTCTTGATCGTAACGGCGGTCCGTTGAAAGAATGCCGGCCGACAACGACAGGCGTTTGGCCGGCCTGTAACACAGACTGCCCGAAATATCCACGTTGTTTGTGGAATTATCCAAAAGCTGGCTCCAATATACTTTGGTAATATCAAACGACGCCTTGACCGATGAATTCAACTGGTACGATAATCCGGCATGCAGCCTGTCGGGAAGCCTGCCTTCCAGATGCATGTCCGTAATCAAATCCGCATCAATGGAATCGTTATTGCCGTCAATATCAAGTTCGATTTTATCCCGAAACGACGGATTCCTTTCATAGTACACCCCGGTCTGGAAACGATCTGAAATCTGATACCGTGCTCCGTATGTCCAGCCGATGTGGCCCGCGTCAACCTTCATTCGAAAAACAAGTTTCTGTTCGATCTCCAATTGATTGTAACTGCATTGTATTCCCAGGCTGAGACGGCCGTTGCGGACAAAGGCATTTTCAAAAGAATACGACAGCAGGGCGGAGTAGGCCGTCGTCATTTCCGACTTGCTCACCGTGGCGGTTTCAACATAGCCCTCGGGATGATCGATGGAGACGACGGTTATCTTCCCATAGTCGCAAAGCGAGTTGTAACGCTGGTTCATACCAAAACCGATCCTGAACCTATTTAAAGGAAGAATGAGCCCCAAGGACTGCGGCAGATATTCCCTGTCCCTTTCATGGTTGATGTCCGCAATCCAGGCCGGTTTGATCGATGATTCGGCTTGGAATGATATGCCGAATGATAACTCTTTAAAATCATAGGTGGATGCGGGATTGCCGCCGCCGATATTCGAAATGTGGCTACCCGTGCTCTGCGAAAATCCTTTCCCGCTTATCGATTCGAGAACATATCCTTGCGTCAGATAGAGGCAGGGCGTTGTCATCTTGAGCTGACGGATCTGCTGCGCATGAATGGAAACGGCTGTCGCCATCATGATTGAGATGATCTGCCGCACTTGCATTGTCCTCCCCTCTGACAGGCCGATGAAGGCTTCCGAAAATCGCCGTCCATTTTATACGCAGCAGAGGCTGCTATGTTGCTTCCGGCTTGGATTTCCGTGACTCGCGCGCCTTCGGCCAGTCCAGCTCCACGTGCCGCAGGGACCTGAAAATGTTCCTTTTGATGTTGGCGTGGGGTTCGGACTTCTGCAGGGCGCGGATCAATTCCTTGACCTTCTGCCTGCGCGTATTGCCGTCCATGGGGCACAGGCGGGGCAAAACGGGCAGGCGGGCCTCGGCGGCGTATTTTTTCAGCAGCGCATCATCCACGTACACGAAGGGGCGGATGATGTGCAGTTTTCCCCCGAACACATCCTGCACCGGATTCATGGCGCCGATTTTTCTTCCATACAATATGTTGATCAGCAGCGTTTCGATGATGTCGTCCTGGTGGTGGCCGTAGGCGATTTTGCCGCATTTTTCCTCGGCCGCGATCCGGTATATCTCCTTGCGGCGGTACAGGGAACAGATGAAACAGGGGTTCTTTTTCGACTTTTCGTCAAGCGCAATGGGGCCGATGCGGGTGTGCACGATGCGGAAGGGAACGCGCAGGTCCGAAAAATGCTCCTCCAATTTTTTCCAGGACCTCGGCTCCGGTTCGTCGAAACCCATGTCGACGTGCGCCGCGACGACGGCGTGTTCGGGCGCGTGAACCAGTCCGTCCGCCAGGATGTCGAGCAAAGACAGGCTGTCGGGCCCGCCGGACACGCCGACCAGAATGCGGTCGCCCCGGGCGATCAGCGCGTAGTCCTGCACGGCCCTTTCCACGCGGCCGGACAGCTTCCGGCGCAGCGGCGTCACGACCTTTCTCCGGTTCCGAACGCCTCGAGAATGACCGGGGCGACGTCCATCAGAGAATGGATTTTCGGCGCAAGCATGCCGGCGTTTTTTCCCCAAAGCATCACGGGCACGCGGTTCATCGTGTGTCCGGAGACGGACAGGTCCTCGATGTTGCCGTGGTCGCTGGCCAGAATGACCAGGGTCCGGTCCAGATCGATGCCGTCGAGCAGGGCGCCGAGAAAATGGTCGTACTGCAGCACGATGGGGTAAGCCTTGAGCATGTCCTGGGTGTGCCCGGCGCGGTCCGTGAGAAAATATTCATACATGGTGAAGTCATGCGCGAGTGACAGCCTGGCGAGAATGGATCCGGCCTGAACAGGCGTGAGCAGGGGCAGGTTGAGACCGTATTTGAAAAGAAAACTGTTCGTGAAATCGTGGTACAGCGAGCCGCCCGCGGCCAGGTCTTCCATGGTGCGGAAAGGCAGGTCCGCGGCCAGATTGGCCACGGTGGTGGCCGAGAGCCGCCACTGCGTTTTCGGTTTCAGTTTGAAAAACAGGGGACGGTAGGCGTTGACAAAGGCGGGTTTGACCCCCGCCTCCTTGAGTTTTTTCAGGATGGATTGTTCTTTGAGCACGGCCCGCAGCGGTTCGTTCGGAAATCCCTTGAGATGCGCCCCGATCCGTCCGGCGCAGTTGACGCCCGTGAACAGGGTGGTTTGGCCCGTGGCGCTTTGCGGGACTCCCTCCACCCCGAGGCAGGCGTCCGCCGCGGCGCAGAACCCATTCCGGCCCAGGGGCTGCAGGCCCCGGCCGTCCTCGAACACCGACAGCAATTCGATGTTTTTGCCCGCGCACGGATTGACGGCGGATTCGGAGGCGCCCAGGCCGAGTCCGTCCACGAACAGAAAAACCGCCTTCATGAATAACCGAAACGCTTGATTTCAGTTTCGTTCCTGCGCCAGTTTTTTTCGACGCGCACCTGAAGTTCGAGAAAAACCGGCCTCTGCAGAAAACGCTCGATTTGAAGCCGGGCGGCCGTGCCGAGCTTTTTCAGGGCCCGGCCCTTCGTTCCGATCAGAATGCCCTTCTGCGAATCGCGCTCGACCACGATTTCGGCGGAAATAAAGTCTTTTTTCCCGGGGCTTTCCCTGAATTCCATGACGCGCACGGCCACGGCGTAGGGAATCTCGTCTGCGTACTCGAAAAACACGCGTTCGCGTATGATTTCGGAAACGAAGAAACGCTCGGGGTGCTCGGTGATCGCGTCGGCAGGATACAGCGGGGGGCCTTCGGGCAGGTATTTTTTGACAAGCGAAAGCAGCAGGTCGAGGCCGTCGCGCTTCAGGGCGGAAATCGGAACGATTTCGCTGAACAGCCCCGTCTTGTGGAAGAGTTCGATGACGGGCAGCAGCACCGATTTGGGCATGAGGTCGATCTTGTTCAACAGCAGGAGTTTCGGCGAGCCGCTGTTCTTCAGCATCTCCGTGATGGACGGGCCGAGGTCGGACGGCAGGACGCTTTCGCCCTGGGCCACGTCGAGAAGAAATAAGATGAGGTCGGCGTCTTCGGCCAGCGACCTTTTTGCCGCATCGACCATGGCCTTCTGCAGCGAATATTTCGGTTCGATGAGCCCGGGCGTGTCGAGAAAAACGATCTGGTGGTCGATTCCGTTCAAAATGCCGAGAATCCGGTGGCGCGTGGTCTGGGGGCGCGGCGACACGATGGAAAGCTTGCGGTCGAGCAGGGCGTTCATGAGCGTCGATTTTCCCGCATTGGGCCTGCCCGCGATGGTGGCGAAGCCCGATTTGAATTTTTTCTCAGGAACGGCTGCATTCATCAGTACATCCTTTTCAACCGGGCGCCCCGGTAATACTGTTTGAGAATGGTGTCATACCGCCTGCCGCCCAGCGCCATCACGGCGGCCCCGGTCTGGCACATGCCCACGCCGTGCCCCCATCCGGCCCCGTGAAGAACGAAGGCCTCGGGGGCGCCGTCCGGGCCGGGTGTTTTTTCGACGGTGAAGCACGAACTCCACAGGGTTTCCGGGGAAAGTAATTTTCTGATCGAGAGTTCGCCCTTGACCACCGCGCTCCCGCCCGATCCGGTTATTTTCAGGCGCATGATTCTTCCGGAAACGCCCCTCGATTCGGGCGCCAGGTCAAAAACGGTCCCCACGCTGCCGTACCCGCTCTGGGCCAGGCGGGTTTCGAGCGCCGTTCTCGGAACGCGCACCTGCCAGCGGAAATACCGCTTGGTGTACTCCAGAAACCGGGGGACCACCTTTTTCTGCGTGTTACACATGGCATTGGGGCTGTCGTCAATCCATCTTTTTGCCGCAGGCTCTTCCGAGAGCGCGCCGTATCGCCGCAGGCCCGGTCCGTCCGGGTTGCCCACGAGGTAGTCCACCCGGCTTCCCCAGGCCTTTTCCCCGTCCTCCCCGTGGCCGCCGCAGACGCCGTGGAACACCGCGTCGCACACCCTGCCGTTGTGCCAGAGAACCACGCCGGCCGTTTCCTCGACCGCCCTGTCCGTCATGGGTGTGCGGCGCGACAATCCGCTGTACACCTGGCAATGCACCTCGGAACAGAAATCGAAAGCGCCTCCGGCGTGCGAATTGGCCCCCATGCGCGACAGCACCCGGCTTCGGGCGGCGACGGCCTGGGCCTTGAGCGCCTCGAAGGGAAATCCCGAGTGCATCTCGGAAGGGACAACGCCCTGCAGGTACTTTTCGAGCGGCACGATGTGGATGACGGTCACTGTGGATCCGGGCGGCGCCTGGATCTCAATGGTTTCGGGAAAGGTGAGGTCTTCGCTTCGGGCCCAGTGGTAGCCCGAGCCCACGGGAAGCCCGAACAGCGTGATATGGGCGCCCCTGATCCGTATCGGATCGGTGATCGTCCACCTTTCACCCGTGGCCAGGTTGGTCAGTTCGTACGGTCCCCTGCCGGTTTTCTGCGTTTCTGTGGAGATGAAGGTCTCGACGCGGTTTTTGACCGCGGCCTGGAATGTTCTTGCGTCTTCGTATTTGTCGAACGCGGGCCTCAGGTAGACTCGGAAAAACCGCTCCATCGCGAGGGTGGCGCTGTCCGGAACATCTCCATAGGGTTCGATCACCGTTCCCAGCCCGAGCGAGTCGATGGTTTCGACCATTTTCCGCGCGCCGGCCCCGCTCGACATGGAGGCCGCGACCAGCCGGTACACGGTTTTTTCGTAGAAAGCCCTGTGTATTTTCCACCTTTCATCGGCGCGGCCCGAAGTTAAAACGGGACCGCCCGCCCGG
>JBFZEN010000330.1:0-3115 GCA_041306805.1 bacterium | reverse complement strand
AGCTGCCGATTCCCACCAGCGCATCATACAGGGTCGAATCGGCAGAGAAGGCTTTTTCCAGGAGCTTGACGCCCCGGTGGGCGTGGATGACTCCCGAAACCAGATCGCCTGTTTTACCCCGGTACAGCCCCTTGTACAGGTAGACGCTCCCCAGACAGTACCGGTTCCAGGAGAGGTCTTGCTGTTTTTTTATCCTTGATTCTCCCTTTCTGACCGCTTGATCGATGCTTCCGTAGAATTCCTGTTCCCATTGGTCCGTGGCGTATTCGATCATCATGGACTGAAGTACACCCGCCGCGCACACATATCCGATGCTCTCATCGGGCAGCGTTTCTTCTATGGTTCTGGCGCAGGCCAGAGCAGAATCAAACCGGCATGCGAAATTGTAATCCATGCACCGGCGGACCAGGCTGTCTATTTCGGCGGAATAAGGTGTCTGGGAAACGAGGCTCCGGCAGAGAACCAGTGCTGAAAAACCGACGGCAAAACGCAGGATTGAAAACCGATCCGTCATGTGATATCCTTATTTTATAAGGCATTTGAATTCCTTTGTAAAAATGGCGTGGGCTTCCTTCCCGAACAGGCAGAAAACCACACGTTCAACCAGAGTGGCCCCGCGGATATACGCCGCCACCGTCGACAGCATGATCTTGGCGCACCGTTCCATCGGATATCCGAAAATGCCCGTGCTGATGGCCGGGAAACCGATTGTCTTCAAGCCGTGTATGTCCGCCGTCTCCAGGCACGCGATGGTGGCCCTCCTCAGCTTTTCGTCCTCATTCCCTTCGCCCATTTTCGGGCCGACCGCGTGGATCACATAGCGCGCAGGCAGGTTTCCTCCGCTCGTGATGGCCGTCCATCCCACGGGAACCGGCCCCCGCGCCTTCACCCAGATGTCGCTTTCCTGCTGAATCAGGACCCCCCCCTTCCGGAGAATGGCTCCGGCCACACCCCCGCCGTGTTTCAAGAGTGAATTCGCGGCGTTAACGACGGCGTCCACCTGCAACTCGGTGATGTCCCCCTCGATCGTTTCGATCCAGGTTTTTCCGAATTGCTTTTTCATGGCTCCTTTCGACTTTGCGTTTTTGAATGAATGCGTCCGCCTTGATCCATGCAAAATAAACAGCCAGCGCGTCAATGACGCCGATGCACCAGCCCGCCAGCACGTCCGAAGGAAAATGGACGCCGACGTATATTCTTGAAATTCCGATCAGAAGGGCGATTGAAACGAATACAGAAATGAATTTTCGGTACTGGATCGAGAAGAGTGCGGCCGCCGTTCCGATGTTCGCGGCATGCGAGGAGGGGAACGACGGAGAATGCGGCTGATTGATCAGGCACCGGACATTCTCAAGCACAAAACACGGCCGCACCCTGCCCACGGCGGGCTTGATGACAAAATTGACCAGCTGATCGCTCAGGGCCACGCCAAGAACGAGCAGCAGGGCGGTGATCCGTCCCCTTTTCCCCCCGAAAATCATGAGCAACAGCCAGATGGCGAGAATGGGGATTTTCCAGTTGTCTTCTTCGGTGATGACGGGCATCAGCCAATCGAGAAATCCGTTGGCCCAGGCATGGTTGATAAACCCGAATATCAACCGGTCGATATGAAAGAAAAAAGACATGCGGCAATCCGGCGAAGGGTTTGAAAATCGATCATTCGAAAATGATGCGTTTGTACCTTTTTTTGCCCGCGCGGAGCACGAGCGCTCCGTCCCGAAGGTCGGTTTCGCGGATAGTCCATTGATCGTCATTCACCGCGGCGTCGTTCACCGCAGCGCCTCCCTGCTGAACCAGCCTTCGGGCCTCGCCGTTCGAGGCGCACAAACCCGCATCCACAAAAAGCTTGACCACCCAGATGCCCTCGCGGATGAGTCCGATCGGCAGCGTCGAGGTCGGCAGATCGGCTGTTTCCGCCGCGATTTCGACGATGTCGGACGACGTTTTAATCCCGTGTTCCGGATCGGCCGGACCGAACTGCCGCGACATGGCCTGAAAGGCGCGCGCAGCCTCATTTCTGCCATGCGTTATTTTCGTCGCTTCGTAGGCGAGAATTTCCTTGGCCCGGTTGATGTTCTCGCGCGGCAGCCGCTTCGTTTCATCCATGGGCAGCATGGTAAACAGGCCAAGGTATTTCTCGACATCCAAATCTTCCGTATTCCTGAAGTATTGGTAAAAATCGGCCGCCGGCGTCCTCGCGGCGTCGAGCCAGACGGCGTTGCCGGCTGATTTGCCGAATTTTTCTCCGGACGACGTGGTAATGAGTGGAAAAGTCATGCCGTAGACGGTCTTGTTGAGTTTCCTTCTCGTTAAATCAGCGCCCGCCACGATATTTCCCCATTGATCCTGTCCGCCCATCTGGATATCGCATCCGTGGTCCCGCGCGAGCATATAAAAATCGTAGGCCTGCAGCAGCATGTAATTGAATTCAATGAAAGACAGTCCCGTTTCGAGGCGCAGTTTGACGCTCTCGGCAGTCAGCATCCGGTTGATGCTGAAATGCACGCCGACATCCCTGAGAAACTCGATGTAATTCAACGGGAGCAGCCAGTCCGCATTGTTGACAAGCAGGGCCAGGTCGCCTGAAAAATCGAGATAGCGGGCTAACTGTCCCTTGATTTTTTCTCCGTACCCCCTGATCTGATCGAGACTCAGCATCTGCCTCATTTCCGTCTTGCCCGAGGGGTCGCCGACCAGGGTCGTTCCGCCTCCCAGAAGGGCGATGGGACGGTGCCCGCATTTCTGCATGTGCACCAGCGCCATGATGGGAACCAGGCTGCCGATGTGCAGCGAATCGGCCGTGGCGTCGAAACCGATGTAGCAGGTCGTTTTTTTCGTTCCAAGCAGCTGTTCCAGGGAGGCGTCATCCGTCGTCTGGTACAGAAATCCGCGTTCCTTCAGCACATGAAACACATTCCCCGACATCCGTTTCCTTTCATTACATTGCGTCTCGCGGGTCCCGGAGGATAGCAAATTTTCCGTAAGGACCGAAAGTGCTTTAGCACCGCAGGTCCTGGAGGAAACGAGGTTTCCGTAAGGACCGCAGATTGACGGGTATCAGACTCTTCCCCGATGGATGCGGATCATCTCGCGCTGTAAATCCCGTTTGGCGATG
>JBFZEN010000329.1:0-7222 GCA_041306805.1 bacterium | reverse complement strand
CGGGGCCAATTTCGCCATCTGCCTCGCCGATTCCTTGAAATGCGACCATGCTTTTTTGCCGGTGTCGATCATTTCCGCGAGTTTCTCCCTTGCCGTTTCGGCCCGCAGGGGCTCGAAATGGTTGATCAGGATGAGGGTCTTGCAGTCCCGGCAGTCGAAGTCCTTCAGCTTGTCGAACAGCTTTTCAGAAACAAAGACGGCCTTGCAGCCCGCGTGGCGGATGATGTGATGGATTTCATTGGGATGGAATTCAGGCAGGATGGGGCATACCTGCGCGCCCATGGTGGCGACGGCGAAATAAGCGATCCCCCAGTTCGGCATATTTTCGCTTAAAATGGCCACGCGGTCGCCGGCGACCACGCCGTGTTCGCGCAGGAGATGCGAAAGCGCCTCCACTTCCTTTTTCAATTCGGAATAGGTGATGGGGGATTCCCCGACATAGGTCAAGGCCGGATGGTCGGGGAACGTTTCGGCGGTGTGTTCCAGGACGTGCTTGAGGGTTTTCGGGCTGAAATTTTCCATGTGGCCTACCCTTCATTTAAATGATGGAATACGGCTCCGGTGAACAGGCACGGATTAAAGAAAGGTATGATTGACCTTGATCGTATCGATGGCCGAAGGTCGTGTGTTATTTTTTAACCGGCGCCAGCAGAAGTTCTTCCTGAGGCTTTGAAAGAAACCGGCATCCGTCCTTCGTCACGATTACGATTTCCTCGACCGTGGCCACCCCGCAGCCTTCCACGGGCAGTCGCGGTTCGAGGGTATAGACCTGCCCCGCCTCCGTTTTTGAATGCGGAAGATTGCCGTAGCGCTCCCATTGGGGACAGAGAAGGGAGGACCCGTCGTGGGCTTGACGGCCGATCTGGTGGCCGAGAGCGTGGGGGTATTCGGGATAGCCCGCCGAGACAATGTGTTTTCGGGCCGCATCGTCCACCATCCAGCCTTCCATTCCCGGTTTCAGCATGGCGGCTGCTTTTTTCACCGCGTCGCGGACTGTTTCGAAACCCCTCAGGACGTCGGGCGGCGGAGCCGTTTCGCCTGGTTTGAGCATGTACCATGTTCTCTGCAGGTCGGAACAGTATCCGTCCTTTTTGACGCCGAAATCGATGTTGAGTATGTGGCCGGGCGCAACCCGCCGGTTCGTGGGGTCGGCGTGCGCGCCGGCGCTTTCGGGACCGGTGAACACGGCGGGGCATTGGCTGGATTCCCACGCGGTTTCGAGTTTACGCCGGTCCACTTCGGCCAGTATGAATTCCGCGACCTGTTTCTCGGTCAGGCCCGGCCTGAGAAAGACGGATACCGCGTCAAAAATATCCAACGCTTCATCGATGGCCCCCTGGATGCGCCTGACCTCTTCTTCCGATTTCCGCCCCCTCAGGGCTGCGATGACGGCTTCGCTTGAAACCAGCCTGTCCGCGTAGGGCGAGCCATTCAGGTAATCCGTCAGCGTCAGCCACATTCCGTGCGTGAGCCCGTCCGCCATGACGTCGCTGGCTGAAAAATTGACGGCGATGCGTTTGGGATCCAGTTTTTTTATCGCATCCATCAATGCAGGCCGTATCGAGTCGACGTAGCCCGTCACGTCGAACGGGGAGTGGTCGCGTACGTTCTGCGCGTCGAGCGAACCGACGATGGCCCGGGCCCTGCCGTCCGCTGATACGAGAAAAGCCGACTGCCATGTGACGCGGGCGCCAAGCAGCAGGTCCAGCACGGGGTCGGGCGTCGCGGACGTCTCGCGGGCGAAGGTCAGCCAGAGGTCGATGCCTTTTTCATTCAAGATTTCGGAAGCCTGGCGGATTTTTTCTGGAATGACGGGATCCATGCCGATGTCCTCTTGGAGAGTTTTTCAAATGGGGTACGCACCATTTTAATAAATCCCGTGTATTAATGCAACGAAAATCGCAGGGCAAAAAAAGGTTGACATTATTTAAGAAAAAGATGTAAATTAAAACAGGCTGGCTTTTTCACGGCATTTCATCGTAACCCAGTCACACCCAACAAAAACAAGGAGTCATTCATGGATGCGTTGACACAGACACTGATGCAGAAGTTGTCGGGCGGCGCCCTGTCGCAGATCAGCAAGACAATCGGGGCGGATCAAAAGGCAACCCAATCGGCGCTTGTAACGGCCATGCCTGTTCTCATTTCCGCCCTGGCGAACAACGCCTCGAAGGCCAAGGGCGCCCAGGCTCTCCAGCAAGCCCTGGCCAATGACCACGACGGTTCGATATTGGACGATCTGTCGGGCTTTTTAAAGAACCCCCAGGTTGCGAACGGAGCCGGTATTCTGAAACATGTTTTGGGCGCGAAACAGGCGACAGTCAACCAGGGTCTGGCAAAAACCAGCGGGCTGAATATTTCTCAAATCAGCCAGTTGCTGCAGATCGCCGCGCCGCTGATCATGGGCGCGCTGGGGAAAAAGCAGCAGACCCAGGGTCTCGATGCCGGCAGCCTGACTGATTTTCTGAAAGGACAAAAGCAGCAGGCGCAGGAATCGAATCCCGACCTGGCGGGCATGCTGGGGTCGCTGATGGGTTCGGGTGGCCTGATGAACATTTTCGGCAAGCTGCTGAAGAAACGGTAGAGCGCCGCTTTAATCGATTTTAATGCTCCATCCCTTCCAGGCGGGACGGAGCATTTTTTACCCTGAATCCCGGTTTAGTTGATGCCGACCATCAAGCCGATCGTCATCGAAGGGAACCGGTCTCATTTCCCGGCACACCACCCGTCCGGAGTATGGCATGAAAATGTTCAGATCAGTCGGCGTTCTCGCCCTTATATGGATCCTGGCCGCGTCCGTGCACGCGCAGGTTTCCCGCGGTTCGGTGAAAGAAGGATTGGTTCTTCACAGCAGGATACTGAAGAAGGACGTCCGGTACACCGTCTACCTGCCGTTCGACTACCAGACATCGGAACGCTGGTATCCGGTCGTCTACCTGCTTCACGGATACACGGACAACGACATGGGCTGGGTGCAGTTCGGCGAGGCGAACCTCGTCGCCGACGAGGCAATTTCGGAGATGCGGATTCCCCCCATGATATTGGCCATGCCGGACGGCGGGATCAACTGGTACATCAACAATTTCGACGGGTCGGTCCGATATGAGGATTTCTTTTTCGAGGAATTCATTCCGCATGTCGAGTCGGCCTACCGGATACGGGCCGAGAAAAGATATCGGGGCGTCGCCGGCCTTTCCATGGGAGGGTTCGGGGCTCTCGTCTATGCGTTGAAACATCCTGACCGCTTCGACGCCTGCGCCGCCTACAGTGCGGCCGTATACACGGAAGAAGAAGTCTCCGGCATGGACGAATCCTGGTGGGAAAAAGCTTTCAGCATTCTGTACGGCCCCGGCCTAGCCGGGACGAACAGGCTGACACCGCACCTGCTGTCAACCAACCCCATCGCCTTGGTCAAAAACTCCGATCTTGAGAAGGTGAAAAGCGTCAGGATATATCTCGACTGCGGCGATGACGATTTTTTGTACAAGGGCAATTCAGCCTTTCACGTTCTTCTCAGGGACCTGAACGTGCCCCATGAATACCGAGTCAGGGACGGCGGCCACCAGTGGTCTTATTGGAGGAGCGGTCTTGTGGACGGTCTGAAATTCATCGGGACGGGTTTCCACCAGCCGTGATTGAATACGGTTGTAGGTTTCAAGTTTGAAGAATTAAAAAATGAATAGACTGGAAGATTGGTAAATTAAAAGATAAAAAGATTAAGAGATGATGTCTGTGCTCTCGTTTTTCGATATCCACCAGAACAGGAGCAGAAAACGCTATTCATTTCTTCCTTTGATCTCCAGGCGCGCTTTGCGGTTTAGTATTTGGATTTACTGATCCATTGTTTCATGAACCGTTCTGTTGCGTCTGCGATCAAAGGTCCCGCATTTTCGATGCATTGCCCGGTCTCCATGCCGTCGGGACAAATGGATGCCATGGATGTGACGCCGGCGTCGAGAAGCGCTTCGGCCTCCTTTTCCACGATGCCGGCCAGGACCGCGACCGGAATGCCCCGACTTTTTGCCTCGCGCGCCACGCCCAGAACGGTTTTCCCGTGTAAAGTCTGGCCGTCGATTTTTCCCTCGCCCGTCAAGATCAGATCCGCACCGGTTATCCTTTCCGAGAATCCGACTGCCTTGAGGACCAGGTCGATGCCTGAACGCAGTTCCGCTCCGGCGAACGCGATCAGGGGCAGGGCCAGGCCTCCCGCGGCGCCGGTGCCGGGAATGTTCCGGAGCGGACGTCCGGCCGTTTTCTCGATCAGGCCGGCGATTTTCTCCATATTTTTTTCGAGAAGCGCCATCCGTTCTTCATCCGCCCCTTTCTGGCGCGAATAGAGCATCACCGCACCGGCGGGGCCGAGAAGCGGGCTCTCGACGTCGCAGGCCACCCTGATTTGCGCGCCCAGGGCTCCGTGATGAAGGCCGGAGGCATCCATGAATGCCGCTTCACCCATGGACGCTCCGGTCATGGGTTCGCGCATTTCCTTTCCATCCATCCTGAAAAATCGGATGCCCAGGGCCTGCGCCATGCCGGTGCCGCAATCCGTGGTGGACGAACCGCCGACGCATACAATCAGGTTGCCGGGTCCGAGGTCCAGCGCGGAACGGATCAATTCACCCGTCCCATAAGTGGTCGTCCCGAGCGGATTGCGTTTTTCCTTCGGTACGAGCATGAGCCCGGATGCCGCCGCCATTTCAACCGCGGCCGTCTGTCCATCCCCGAGAACGGCGAAACGGGAATCCACGGGCGTACCCAGGGGGCCCGTGACACGGACGGGTATGGTCTTCCCGCCTGTCGCGGCCGAAAGGGCGTCAAGCGTGCCTTCGCCGCCGTCCGCCAGAGGCAGCATGTCCACGGCGGCTTCGGGTAAAAGGCGCCTGATGCCCCGGGCCATGAATCCGCATACCTCGGCGGCGGAAAGACAATCCTTGAAGGAATCGGGGGCGAGAACGATTTTCAACGGAATAGCACCGGTTTGATTTTAATTCCAGCGATAGACAGGCCCGAAAATATATGCAATTTATTCATCAAATCAAAACAAACGCATGAGCCGGAATGCAAGGAACCAAACGCACCGAATCGTCGTTTTGAAGGTATAACAACCATGGAGTCTGCCATGATCGTATCGCTGAACGCATCCGACGTGCTCGAAACGGCCATTCGAATCGAAGAAAACGGCGAGGTTTTCTACCGGGAGATGGCCCAGAAGTCATTTGATGCCGAAATATCGAAGACCTTTGAATACCTCGCCAACCAGGAAGTCAGGCACCAGAGGCTTTTTGCGGACCTTCTCGCCCAGGCGGAACCGGAAAAACCCCGGGAATCTTACCCCGGCGAATACATGCAGTATCTGCAGGCTTTTGCGGACAGTCATGTGTTCACGCACGAGAACACGGGCCGTGCCAAGGCCAGACTGATGAAATCGGCCAAACAGGCCGTCCGTTTCGGCATTCAGGTGGAACTCGATTCACTGCTGTTTTATCTCGAGGCCAAGAACATCGTTTCCCTGAATCAGGCCGGCATCATGGATCAGATCATCGAGGAGGAGCGCAGGCATTACCTGGCGCTGCAAAAGATCTTCGATTCGATGAAAAAGAAAAGATGAAAATGACGGATCCCGCTCGACCTCAACGATCGACGGGATCCGTTTGGACAATGAGTGGGGGGCTCATGCGTCCAATCTTTATGATAAGAAACGATCTCCCAAGAAATGAGATGTGTTGCGGGAATTGCCGCCTGCAGGCATAAAAGGTATTTTAAGTGCGCTCCCGGCTCCGGGACATGAAATTGAAACGGACCTTTTTGCCTTTGACGGCTTCCATTTTTATTTTTACTTTTTGATTGATCATATCCATCCCCTCAATTTGCATGATTCCGCCACGCGGGCGATGCCGACCACGGTGGCCGCCATGCGCGGGTGCACGTCCTTTTCACGGCCGGCCTCGTGCATGGTCCGGTAGGCGCGCGTCATTTTTTCGTCCAGAAGGCGGTTCACGGTTTTTTCGTCCCAGAAAAAAGACGAGCTGTCCTGCACCATTTCGAAATAAGACACGGTCACGCCGCCGGCGCTGGCCAGCAGGTCCGGAATCACGTGAATGCCCCGCTTCTGGAGAATGAGGTCCGCGTCGGGCGAGGTGGGTCCGTTCGCCAGTTCGCAGACGATCCTGGCCTTCACGCCGGGCGCGTTGGCCCCGGTGATTGCGTTTTCCATGGCGGCCGGATACAGCACATCGACGTCCACCTCGAGAACGGCCTCTCGGGCGACCGGCCTGGATCCGGGGAATCCCGCCACGGTGCCCTTTTGCAATTTGTATTTGACCAGCTCTTTTGGATCGAATCCATCCCTGTTTTCGATGCCGCCGCGCGAGTCGCACACCGCGACCAGGCGGCCTCCGCCAAGTATTTCGGGATGCAGGAGGGCAACGCGCTGTCCTGCGTTGCCGAATCCCTGTATGGCGAAGGTTCCCGTGGGATCCACTCCCAGGCACCGGCAGGCCTCCCTGACGGCCATCACGCCGCCGCGCGCCGTGGCGTCGCGTCTGCCCTCGCTGCCGCCCATCTGAGTGGGCTTGTCGGTCAGGATGCCGGGGTGGTGTTTCTGCATGATGGTTTCATATTCATCCATCATCCAGGCCATGATTTGCGGATTGGTGTACACGTCGGGCGCGGGAATGTCCTTGTCCTGCCCCAGATACGTGGCGGCGGCCCTGATATAGGCGCGCGACAGGCTCTCGAGTTCGCGTTCGGACATGGATCTGGGATCGCAGACCACGCCTCCCTTGCCGCCGCCCAGCGGAAGGTCGAGTACGGCGGTCTTGCAGGCCATCCAGCACGCCAGGGCGCGGATGGAGTCAGCCGTTTCATCCGGATGGAAACGGATTCCGCCCTTGGCGGGACCCCGCGCCGTGTTGTACTGAATGCGGTACCCGTGGAACACCTTCATCCTGCCGTCGTCCATGCGCACCGGCATGGTAAACTTGAATTCCCTTTGCGGCCACATGAGCAGGTGGGTCGTGGCCTCGTCGAGTCCCAACAGGGCGCACGCCTCGCCGATCTGCCGCTGCGCCACCAGAAAGGAATTGTACGATTCAGACATGCCGCTCCCTTTGTCGTTCTACAGCAGGAATATGTTGTTTTTGCGGCAGCGGCGTATCATGGCGTCGGACCATACGCAGGCCTGCACCTCCCCGACATGCGCCTTGCGCAGGTACATCATGCA
>JBFZEN010000328.1:0-4146 GCA_041306805.1 bacterium | reverse complement strand
CGGGGCCATGGGCGGATGCATCCGGCTCAATGCCGGCGCCTTCGGATCGGAAATGAAGGACAGGCTCGAGGCCGTGCGGTTCATGGAGCCTTCCGGCACCGTGACCGAACTGGTCCGGAACGAAATTACCATGGAATACCGCAGAACCAGCCTGCCGGCCGGCGGAGCGGTACTCGGCGCACGTTTCATGCTGGAAGAGGGGAATCCCAAGGAAATGGAGGCGGTCCAGAACGATATCCTTGCGAAGCGGAAGGAAAAACAGCCGCTGTCTTTTCCATCCGCCGGATCGGTGTTCAAGCGTCCGCCGGGGGGCTTCGCGGGGAGTCTCATCGAGGAAGCCGGATGCAAGGGCCTGCGGATCGGGGACGCCATGGTATCCAAGAAGCACGCCAACTTCATCGTCAACGTGCATTACGCGACGGCCGAGGACATATTGCGGCTCATCGACGAGGTGCGCGACCGGGTGTTTCATCGGTTCGCCGTCGCGCTTGAACTTGAAATCCAACTGGTGGGGTTTTCCGAATCATGACAAAGAATCCTGCGGTCCGCCTGTTCTGGACGGCTATGGGCGGAATCGCCTGTTTCGCCGGTTTTCTGCTGGTGGTGCGGCACTACAGCCGATGGATGGACTCATCGGGGACGTTTCTCATCCGTCGCATCGAAATCGAGGGAAACGACCTCGTTCCTGAAAAGGACGTGCTGAAACGGGCGGCGGTGCGGAAAAAGGGGAATATCTGGGAGGTCGATCTGGGCGGCGTCGAGAAGCGCATCGAGGCCGATCCCCTGGTCCGGAACGCGGTGGTGGCGCGGCATTTTCCCGATGTGCTCTCCATTCGGGTCGACGAGAAAAAACCGCTCGCTCTTCTGAATGCGGGCGGACGCCTTTTTGCCGTCGATTCGGGAGGCGTCGTGCTTCCGGCCAGGGCCGGCAAGCTGTACGAGCTGCCCGTGGTGACGTCCGCCTCGCCGGAATCCGCGAGTCTCGGCCGGACCGTGCGCGATGAATCGGTTCTGAAATGCCTCGGCCTTGTTAAACTGATCATGGCCGAGCGTCCCGATCTCTATGCCGATATTTCCGAGGTCGCGGCGGGACAGCAGGGCGGGCTGGTCGTCTATACCCGGCAGGATGGCATTCCAGTCAGGATGGGCGGGGATGAATACGAAAGAAAGATACGGATTCTTGAGGCGTTGATCAGGCAATGGGAAGCCCGTTCCGGCGGAGCCAAAATCGATTACGTGGACTTGAGGTTTAACGGCCAGGTGATTCTGGGCATGGGAGCGTAAGGACATGTTTAAAAAACGGCCGCAAAACGAGAACCGGCACATCGTGGCCGGTCTGGATATCGGAACCAGCAAAATCGCCGTGGTGATCGGCGAAAGGCCCGGCCCCGCCGGCGAGGGCATGAATCCGTCCGGAGGGGACGGCCCCATGCTCATCACCGGCGCGGGCTCCGCGCCTTCCAAGGGATTCAGGCAGGGCGTGGTCATTCATTTCGAGGAGGCGGTTCAATCGATCCGCAGTGCCGTGCAGGAAGCCCGGTTGACGGCCGGAGTGGAAATCAGCGAAGTGTACGTGGGCATCGCGGGCGACCACATCCACAGTGTGAACAGCCGAGGCGTGGTGGCGGTTTCACGCTCGGGACAGGGAGTCACGGAGGAGGACAGGGAAAGGGTGCTGCAGGCGGCCAAGGCCATTGCGCTTCCGGGCGACAGAAAAGTCATTCATATCCTTCCGCAGGAATACATCGTCGACAACCAGGCGGGCATCAAGAATCCCGTGGGATTGAACGGCGTGCGGCTCGAAGCGGAAGTGCACATCGTCACATGCACGTCCGCGCTGGCTCAGAACCTGCTCAGGGCCGTGGACGAGTCCGGACTGAAGACCAGGGCGCTGGTCCTTGAACCGCTGGCGTCGAGCCTTTCCGTCCTTGAACCGGACGAAAAGAAGCTGGGCGTCATTCTGATGGACATCGGAGGCGGCACGACCGACGTCGCCATGTTTTTCGGTGAAGCCATCAGGCACACGGCCGTGGTGCCGTGGGGCGGGCAGAGCGTGACCAACGACATCGCCATCGGCCTGAAAACGTCCCTCGACGACGCCGAGGAAATCAAATGCAAATACGGCTGCTGCCATGAAAGCCGCCTCGGGAACGGGGAAACATTCAACACGGTGGCCTACGGGGGACGGGGTCCGAAGGAGGTCAGCCGCGAGCTGCTCTCGTCCGTCATCCGGCCGCGCATGGAGGAGATATTCCTGCTGGTGCAGAAGGAAGTCAAGCGGTCCGAGTACGATTCCAAGATGGACGCCGGCGTCGTGCTGACGGGCGGCGGATCGCTTCTGGCCGGCGCCGCGGAACTGGCCGAAGAGATCTTCAGGCTTCCGGTTCGGCTCGGCGTTCCGAAAGGATTCGGCGGGCTCACCGAATCGGTGTCGAGTCCCGTCTACGCCACGGGAATCGGGCTGGTGCAGTTCGGTCTGGAGGCTGAAAAAAGCGGGCTGGCCGAAGACCATGACGGTTTTCTGCCGATCAGGGGCGGGCTGGGCCGCGTCTGGAAAAAATTTCGCAATGAATTTTTATCATCATAAGGAGGCCGCATGAAGACAAACGAAAAAGCAAGCGGACAGGCGCTGACGTTCGATTTCGTCGAACAGGCGAGACGCGTGGCCAAAATCCGCGTGATCGGCGTCGGTGGAGCCGGGGGCAACGCCATCAACAGGATGATCGAAGACGAAATGGCCGGAGTGGATTTCATCGCCGTGAACACCGACCTGCAGGCGCTCGACCAGAATCTGGCTCCCACCCAGATCCAGATCGGCAAAACACTGACACGCGGGCTGGGATCGGGCGGTGTTCCCGAGGTCGGCCGGAAGGCCGTCGAGGAAAACCGCGACGCGGTGCATGATGCGATATCGGAATCGGATATGGTGTTCATCACGTGCGGCATGGGCGGCGGTACGGGAACCGGAGCCGCGCCCCTGCTTGCCGAGATCGCGCGGGACGCGGGCGCATTGACCGTGGGCATCGTGACCAGCCCGTTTATTTTCGAGGGCGCCAAGCGCCTTGAAAAAGCCGAACAGGGCATCAAGGAATTGAAGGAGAACGTGGACACCCTGATCGTCGTGCCGAACCAGAAGCTGATCTCGCTGGTACCCAAGAATACGCCCCTTCAGGAGGCGTTTCGCGTGGCCGACGAAATTCTTCTCAACGCGACCCGGGGCATCTCGGACGTGATCAACGTGCCCGGATTGATCAATCTCGATTTCGCCGACGTCAGGACCGTCATGGGCAACATGGGTGACGCGCTCATGGGTTCGGGCACGGCTTCGGGTGAAAACCGGGGCAGGGAAGCGGCCGAAAAGGCCATTTCAAGCCAGTTGATCGACGACGTGTCCATCATGGGGGCCAAGGGCGTTCTGGTGAACATCTCGGGCGGCAAGGACCTCGCTTTGAACGACATCAACGATGCCACCTCAGTGATCTACGACGCGGCCGGCAACGAAGCGCTGATCATTTTCGGCGCGGTGATCGATCCGGCCATGGACGGAAATCTGCGCGTGACCGTCATTGCCACGGGCTTTCACCGGAACGGATACCGGCCCAAGCCCAAGCCGGAGCGTCCGGAAAAGAAGCGCGTTCACGATTTCGCGCAGGCGACCGACGATTTGCCCATCATGCAGGAATGGAAAAAAGACCCGCTTCTCGACATGAGCGACGTTTTCGGCGGCGAATCCGGATTTTCCTTTTCGGGGAAAGACAACATGAATATTCCGGCTTTCCTGCGCAACCGGAGGTGAACCCGTACCGGAAGCAGCTGGAGTGCGAGCGCGGCAGTCCTCCGATGGACGACCGCGCCGCGGTGAAGATCGCGCTGGCCTATCCCAACCGGTACGAAATCGGCATGGCCAGCCTGGGTTACCAGACCGTGTACCGGCAGTTCAACGGGCAGTCCTCGGTGCGGTGCGAACGCGTTTTTCTGGACAGGCGAACCGAATTTCGCCCGGTGCGCACGGTCGAGTCGGGTGAAACGCTGAACCGATTCGACCTGATCGGTTTTTCGGTTTCGTTCGAACTGGATATTCCGAACGTCATACGAACGCTGATGGCGGCGGATATTCCACCTCTTTCCCGCGATCGGACGCAGGCC
>JBFZEN010000327.1:0-8566 GCA_041306805.1 bacterium | reverse complement strand
AGGGGCGAGAGACATGGCGATGGGCGGGGCTTTCAGTGCCGTGGGCGGCGATTATGCCGCGCTTCATTACAATCCCGCCGGCCTCGGCACGATCAAACAGGGCGGATTTTTCGGCACGTTTTCGATGTTGTCCGTTTCCACCAAGGCCAATTTTCTGGGCGTGGAGAACACCGAGAAAACCGATCCCATGAACTTCAACGCGCTGGGCCTGACCTACCCCGTGCCCGTCTCGCGCGGCAGTTTGGTGTTCAGCTTCGGTTATCACCGCATGCGCCAATTCGACAGCAGGCTGTTCGGAGGCAAATTCATCTCGTCTGCCGACGATTCCGTCACCTGGGAGCATACCCGCACGCAAAAAGGTTTCATGTCGAACACCGCATTCGGTCTGGCCGTTGAAGCGGCGCCGGGCGTGTTTTTGGGAGGCTCACTCCAGTTCTGGGGAGGGGAGGACAATTACAACTGGCTGTTTCAGGAACTGGATCAGCCGTTCAACCTCTACCAGTTCGCCCAATTCGATTCGTCGGACCACATCCGGACGCGCTTCAGCGGAGCCAACCTGACTTTGGGCGCCGTGGCCCGGTCGCGTTTCTTACAGGTGGGCGGCGCTCTGTCGACGCCGTTCACCTTGAGATGCCGCGAAAACTGGGATTACAGCGACATCGTCACCTACGATCAGGATTTGAACATCGAAACGGACATCAGTTCGGCCGGCGGCAGTCCCGATTACAACATCGCCATGCCCATGGCGCTTCGGGCAGGCGCGGCCCTGACGGCCGGACCGTTTCTGGTCTCGGGGGATGTGGAGATGCTCCGCTACAACCAGATCGAATACAAAACCGAACCGTCCTCGGCTTCTCTGACCCAGGCGTCGGCCAATTCGGCGATTCAGCGGCATCTGCAAAACGTCACGAACGTCCATGTCGGAGGCGAATTCACGTCGCCGAATTTTCCCGTGGCCTTGCGCGGCGGGTACGCCGTCATCAGGACTCCTTACAGAGACGTGTCGTATGAAAAGGACAGAAAAGTGATTTCAGCCGGCATCGGGCTTGAAATGACGGATCAGCTGGTTCTTGATGCGGGTTTCGCTTACACGGAATGGGAAGGTCCCGCGGACGACCTCATCTTCAAGCAGAACATCAATGCGAAACAGATACTGGTTTCGCTGTTGTACAAAATGCCGTAGGCCTATCGGCCCTAGGCCTTAGGCCGTAGGCCTATCGACGGATCCGCCTTCTGAATATCCCGCAGCCGTAGGGCGGGAAACCGGGCGGAAAAATTGATTCCATTTCAAGTGACTTTCGGCATCACCGCGGTTATTTCATGCCGCATGAAATGCGACGCACGCGAAGCAGGCACGTAACAGCAGGTTGCGGACCGCAAAGCGCGGGTCGCATTTTTTTTGGCGACGGCCTTGTCGGGCCGGTTTTTTATGTTTATATTGCCGGTAAGTTCAATATGGCACGAAAGTCCAATCTTTTTGCGGGAGCGGCATGGACATCAAAACAGTCGGCTGGGTCGGAACGGGGATCATGGGATCTTCGATGTGCGGACATGTCCTCGATGCGGGGTATGCGGTTCTCGTCCACAACCGGTCGAAAGACAAAGCGGAACCGCTGACCGCCAGGGGGGCGGAATGGTGTTCCAGTCTTTCGTCCCTGGCAAAGGCGAGCGATGCCGTCTTTTCGATCGTGGGCTATCCGGAGGACGTGCGTGAAGTCTATTTCGGTGAAAGGGGGCTTGTGGCAGGCGCAAGGCCGGGTACCGTGCTCGTCGACATGACCACGTCCGAACCCGCTTTGGCCGTTCGGATTCACGGCGAAGCCGGAGCGAAAGGCGTGCTTGCGCTTGATGCGCCGGTTTCCGGCGGAGACGTCGGCGCGCGCACGGCGAAATTGGCCGTGATGGTGGGGGGGCGGAAGGAGGCCTATGAGCGCGTTCTGCCCCTTTTGAAGCTCATGGGCGAAACCATTGCTTTGATGGGGGGGCCGGGTTCGGGCCAGCACACGAAAATGTGCAACCAGATTCTGATCGCATCGACCATGGTCGGCACGGTGGAGTCGCTCCTGTACGCCGCCGGGGCCGGACTCGACCGGGACGCCGTGATCGACCTGATCGGCAAGGGCGCGGCCGCCTCGTGGTCCATCAACAATATGGGAAGGCGCATCACAGCGGGAAATTTCGACCCCGGTTTTTTGATCAGGCATTTCGTCAAGGACATGGGCATTGCGCTCGACGAGGCGCGCCGGATGCGTCTTTCGCTTCCCGGCCTGGCGCTGGTCAACCAGTTGTACCTGTCCGCCATGGCCATGGGGTTCGAGAACCTGGGCACGCAGGCGCTGTATAAGGTGCTGGAAACAATGAATGAAAAATGTAAAAAGTAAAATGCAAAAACAGAGGGGAAATGGAAAATACCAAAAAAGGAGCGGTTGGTACTTGATTCATTGTAATCGATTCCCGGAACACTGAACTCGAAACTCGGAACCCGGAACCCGTTTTTTTGATGCACGATGCCCGGGGCACGAAGCGCGTTTTTATGATTATCAAAGGCATATGCCCGAACCTCAATGGCACACCATACCCTGAAATCCGGATACTCCCGGCTTGTGGAACGCCTGAACCGCTTCCCGCAGGGCGCGCCGCCGTCTGAACTGCTGTATCAAATCCTGAAAATTCTGTTCAGCGAAAGCGAGGCGAACCTCGTTTCGCTTCTCCCCATCAAGCCTTTCACGGCGGACGATGCGGCCACAATCTGGAAAATGAATCCGGCGGACGCCCAAAAGGCATTGGACGCGCTCGCATCCCGCGCCCTGCTTGTGGATTCCGACCAGGGCGGTCAAACGGTTTACACGCTTCCGCCGCCCATGGCCGGTTTCTTCGAATTCTCCCTGATGCGCGTGCGGACGGACATCGACCAGAAGACGCTTTCGGAACTCTTCTATCAGTATCTGAACGTGGAAGAGGATTTCATCCGCGAATTGTTCACCAAGGGCGAAACCCAGCTGGGCAGGACCTTTGTGCACGAACCCGCCCTGCCGGAGGATGACGCCCTGCACGTGCTCGACCATGAACGCGCGTCCGAAGTCATCAAAACCGCGTCCCACCGGGCCGTCGGCATGTGCTACTGCCGCCATAAAATGCGGCACGTGGGCCGCGCGTGCGCAGCGCCCATGGACATCTGCATGACGTTCAACAACACCGCCGCCTCGCTGTCGCGTCTCGGCCATGCCCGGCTGGTGGACACGTCTGAAGCCCTCGACATTCTAAAAAAGGCGTGGGAGTGCAACCTCGTCCAGTTCGGGGAAAACGTGCGTCAAAGGGTCAACTTCATCTGCAACTGCTGCGGGTGCTGCTGCGAGGCCATGATCGCGGCGAGGCGGTTCGCGATCCTGAATCCCGTCCACACCACGAATTTCATCCCGGAAACCGGTTCAGAGGACTGTACGGGATGCGGAAAATGTTCAGAAGTGTGTCCGGTCGAAGCCATGACACTGGTATCCGCGAACGATCCGAAACGGCCCGGACGGAAAAAATCAAAGCCGGACCTCTCGATTTGCCTCGGATGCGGTCTCTGCGTCAGGGCCTGCGCGAAAAAATGCATTCAAATGAAACCGCGGGGAATCCGGGTCATCACCCCGCTCCACAGCGCCCACCGTGTCGTCGTCATGGCCATCGAACGCGGCAAGCTCCAGCACCTGATATTCGACAACCGTGTTCTGTGGAGTCACCGGGCGCTGGCCGCCGTGCTCGGTGTCATCCTGAAACTTCCGCCCGTCAAGCAGGCCATGGCCGGCCGCCAGATGAAATCGAGGTATCTGGAAACACTGATCAGCCGGAAAAAATATTGAAGGCGGCCGGAGAAGACATGCGACTCATCAAAAAATCCTTGATTTTGTCGTTTTGTTTTTTTATCATATAATAATATTTGAATGCCGCCTGACCAGGGGATTGAAAATGAAAAACATCAATTTCTTTTTCGTCTGGATTCTGGCCGTTTCACCGGGTCCGTCCGTTCACGCCCAGCCCGGCGCCCTGCACAACCGGCAGCTCGTCGATCTTCCCGCGGCCAAGCTGCTTTCGCGCGGGGAAACGGAAATGGACCTGCGCATTTTCGCCAATGGAGGCCTTCTGGCGGCCATTTCGGTCGGAATTTCCGAAAGGTTCAACCTGGGCGCCGGTTTCGGCGGAGAAAACATCATCGGCGCGGGAAGGGTGTGCCTTTTTCCCCAGCCGTCCGTGCACGCGGAATACCTGCTCTTCGAAGAGCAGTTTCTGTCGCCCGCCCTGGTTCTGGGATTCAATTCACAGGGAGGCGGCGCATGGGACAAGACCCTGAAACGGTACGCCGTCAAGTCGAGGGGGTTGTACGCCGTGACGAGCAAGAACACCTCCCTGCTGGGAGGGATTGGCCTGCACGCCGGAATCAACCGGAGTCTTGAAAAGGAAGACGGAGACAAGGATCCGAATGTCTTTCTGGGAATACACAAATGGATCAATCCGGACCTGCTCCTGCTTGGAGAATACGACACAGCCATCAACGACAACAGCGACAACGCGGTCGGCTCGGGGAAGGGCTATTTGAACGCGGGGCTGAGGCTGTCGCTGCTGGAAAAATTCTGGCTCGAACTGGACTGGAAAAATATACTGAAAAACGGAAGCCATGTTGAGGGCTCATGCAGGGAAGTGAAGTTCATCTATTTCGTTCACCTGTAAATATTATCGACTTGCAGGAATATTATTCATTTCAATATTGATTTTCTTCGAAAGAATGCTTAAATTTCCCCGGTCTATCCCAAAGGGAGAACGTCATGGGGAAAAAGAACCGTCATTTTCACATTCTTAAAATCATCGAAACCATTCACATCGGCTCGCAGGCCCAGCTTCTTGAGGAACTCAACAAGGAGGGGCTTGACATCAGCCAGAGCACGCTGTCCAAAGACCTGAAAGAAATGGGCGTGATCAAGGTCAGGGGCAAGGAGGGCCGCTTTCGTTTTCTCCAGACCAAAGAACGCGAAATCTTCCATGTCGGCGTCATGCTGAAAAAGGAACTGGCCGATTTTATGACAGACAGCACGGCCATAGGGAACATGGTGGTCCTGAAGACCGTTTCAGGAAACGCCTCGGGAACGGCCAAGTGCCTCGACGACATCGGATGGCCGGAAGTCATGGGCACCGTGGCCGGCGACGATACGGTGCTCGTCATTGCAAAAACTCCGGAGGAAGCCCAGACCATCATCAGGAAATTGCAGGAAATTCTGGAATCAAAGTAATCCGGTCCTCCGCGGACCATTTCCAGACGCGGCGCCCGGTCATGACAAGGAGGAGTTGCATTCCATGGAGTCTGAAAAGAAAAAGATCAAAAAAGTCGTTTTGGCGTATTCAGGCGGTCTCGATACATCCATCATCATTCCATGGCTGATCGAAAATTACCACTGTGAGGTCATTGCCGTGACCGCCAACGTCGGCCAGGAAGACGAGCTGGAAGGCCTGGAGGAAAAAGCGATCCGTTCGGGCGCCAGCAAATTCATCATGCAGGACCTGCGCCGCGAATTCGTTCTCGATTACATTTTTCCCATGCTGAAATCGGGCGCGGTGTACGAGGGCAGATACCTGCTTGGGTCCGCGCTCGCCCGGCCCCTGATCGCCATGCATCAGGTGAAGGCCGCGGAGGCCGAGGGGGCCGACGCCGTGTCGCACGGGTGCACGGGCAAGGGAAACGACCAGGTTCGTTTCGAGCTGACCTACAAGGCCATGAATCCCAAACTCACCGTCATCGCGCCCTGGCGCGAATGGGAGATCCGCTCGCGGGAAGAGGCCATCGATTACGCCAAGAAACACAACGTGCCCGTGGCGCAAACGCGGAAAAAGATATTCAGCAACGATACCAACCTGTGGCACCGGTCGAGCGAGGGGGGCGTGCTCGAGGATCCGTGGCAGGCGGCGCCGGACGAGGTCTTTTCGATCACGGTTCCGCCCGAGAAGGCGCCGGACCAGAGTGAACTCATCGAGCTGGAATTCGAAAAGGGCGTGCCCGTCTCTCTGAACGGAAAGCGGACCGATCCCGTCGATCTCATGCTCGCCCTGAACAAACTCGGCTACAAACACGGCATCGGCGTGGTCGACATGGTGGAAAACCGCCTCGTGGGCATCAAGTCGCGGGGCGTGTATGAGACGCCCGGCGGCACCATTCTGTACGCGGCAAACCGTGAAATCGAGAGCCTGGTGCTTGATTCGCGTACGCTGCACTTCAAGGAAATGATCGCGCATACCTACGCGGAACTCATCTATTACGGCCTCTGGTTCAGCCAGCTGCGCGTGGCGCTGGACGGATTCATCGAGCGCACGCAGGAGCGTTGCACCGGCAAGGTCCGGCTCAAGTTGTACAAGGGCAATGTCATGGTCGCGGGAAGGACTTCTCCCTACTCGTTGTATCGCGAAGATTTCGCCACTTTCGGAAAGGACGACGTATACGACCAGAAGGACGCCAAGGGATTCATCAATTGTTTCGGCCTTCCGCTCAAGGTGCAGGCCCTGCTCAAGATTGACGGCATCGGTACGCACAAATACAGGGAACCCGATTATTCAAAATTTAAAAGGGACTGAATATGAAAGTCGTTTACAGCCTGCCGGACCGGGAAAATCCCTTCTGGAGGCAGATCGCGTCCGGAATCGAACGAAGGGCGAAAGAAGGAGGAGCGTCGGTCGAGGTGATCGATGCCGTCCATGACGACAAGAGGCAGGCGGAGCAGCTCCAGACGGTGTTGAAACAGAAGCCGGATGCGGTGCTGGTTTCACCCGTGCAGACAAAAACCATTGCGGCCGTCTGCAAGGCCATCCGCGATCAAGGCGTGCCGATCGTGGCGGTAGACCAGAATATGGCCGGCGACGTCACCGCCAGCGTCATTTCGGGGAACCTTCGCGGGGGCGCCATGGCAGGCCTGTACATCGCCGAGCACCTTGGAAGGGGAAAAAGCGTGGTGCATCTGCTGGCTGAAACCGGGCTTGAAAACGTCGCGCTGCGGCGAAAAAGCTTCATCAATGAAATCAACAGGAACGGGTTGAAAGTCGTCAAGGAAATCCAGGCCGACAGCAGCCGCCGGAAGGCGCATGAAGGGATGAGTGCATTCCTGCAGGAAGGGACCGCATTTGACGCCGTATTCGGAGAGAACGATGCGATGGCCCTGGGCGCCGTGGACGCGCTGGCGGAGGGCACGCCCGTTTCCTGGCCGATCATCGTGGGCTTTGACGGCGTGCCCGAGGCGATCCAGGCGATCCGGGCCGGAAAGATCGGGGCTACGATCGCGCAGAACCCCGAAGCGATGGGCGAGAAATCCATGGAGACGGTCTTTAAAATCATCAGGCTTCAGCAGTACGACGCGTTGTTCTCCGTGCTTCCGAAACTGGTTACGAAAGAGGATATGGAATAAATCAGCGGGTCTGCTCTTCCCGGTTCCGCTCAGGGAGGCGTTCCTTCGCTTGAGATCCCCGTTGTATTTTTCATCGGGGATTTTTATTTGAGGCAGGCTGGACTGATATGAATATTAAAAATCAAATATCAAAGATTAAAATGGTCAATTCTGATTTGAAGCCGAATCACACGGCGGTAAAAGAGAAAAGAAGAAATACGTCATGAAGCAAGACGCGATTCATCATCCTCCTGCCGCTCCGCCGCCCGATCTGCACATCCACACGGCCCTGTCGCGGCACGGCGAGGGTAGCATGGAGGAGACCGTGCTGGCTGCGGCGGACAAAGGATTCGGCGAAATCGGATTCGCCGACCATTTTTATTATCCCGAAGGCTATGCCGCACCGGCGCCGGACTGCGTGATCCCGGACAGGAAAACATTCGAAGGCTACGTGATGGAAGTCGAACGGCTGCAGAATCGTTTTCGCGGGAAGATCGAAATACGCCTTGGCGCGGAAATCGATTATCTGCCCGGAAACATGGAAGCGGTATCCGAACATCTTGCGCGGTATCCGTTCGATTACCTCATCGGTTCCATTCATATCGTGGACGGTGTGCCCATCGATTACCGGGAAGACTGGCTGGCTGAACGGCTCAACGGCCTCGGCGGTACGGAGGGGCTGTGGCGAAAATACTGGCGCGACCTCGAGGCGTTTGTGTCGTCGGGACTTTTCGACGTGGTGGGTCATTTGGATCTCCCCAAAAAATTCGGAATTGCCCGGCCGGCGGACGGCGGTTCCGCCGATGCGGAACGCATTCTGGACGCGGTCCTCCGGGCGGGCCTCGCCATCGAGGTCAACACGGGAGGCATCGACAGGGCCGCCGCACACGAGACGTATCCGTCGGCATTCATTTTGTCGGCCGCCGTGAAAAAGGGCGTTCCCATCGTTTTCGGCAGTGACGCGCACCGGCCGGGCGATGTGGGAAGGTATTTCCACCCGACCGTGTCGTTCCTGCGTTCGGCGGGACTGGAATACACCCACTCGTTCAGGCAGCGGAAAAAAATCAAGGTCTCCCTCTCATGATTGCAGTTGCAAATGGAATTGAATTGGCTTATATTGGCCTGAAAGTCGACTGAACAAAGGGTTTTCATGAAGAAATCTC
>JBFZEN010000326.1:0-4598 GCA_041306805.1 bacterium | reverse complement strand
TCGCTGTGCCGATTTCACCGCGTCCTGTCCCGACATGCCGTCGGCCACAAACAGGACGTCGGCCGGCTTGAGCTTTTTCTTGATCTCTTCAAGCTCGGCCATCATGATTTCGTCGATGTGGAGCCGGCCCGCCGTGTCGAGAACGACCACGTCCAGGTTTTTTGTCCTGGCAAATGCGAGGGCTTGCTCGGCGATCCTGACCGGTTCGGCGCCCGGTAAGGTGAAAACCGGGATTTCTGACGATTTGCCCAGGGCAACCAGTTGTTCCGCCGCCGCCGGCCTCACGACGTCGCATGCCGCGAGAAGGGGATAATGCCCCTGCTTCTTCAGATAAAGGCCCAGTTTGGCGGCCTAAGTGGTCTTGCCTGACCCCTGCAGGCCGACCAGCATCATCACGGTTTGCTCGGCCGGGTGAAAACGAAGGGGTACAAATGCTCCCCCCAGAAGGCGGACCATCTCGTCGTGGACGATTTTGACCACCATCTGCCCCGGCGTGACGCTGCCGGCCACATCCGTGCCAAGGGCTTTGGACTGGACGGCTGAAACGAAATCTTTGACCACTTTGAAATGAACGTCGGCGTCGAGAAGAACGCGGCGGATCTCCCGCATGGATTCCTCCATGTTCTTCTCGCTCAATTTGCCCATGCCGCGCAGGTTGCGCACGACACGATCGAATTTTTGTATCAGTTCTTCAAACACATTATACACCGAAAAAGCTTTTGAATTTATATAAAAAAAATAACTTATGCAAGTTTTTTTTGGTTCCCAAACAAATTAAACCTTGATTTTTGATCATGAATTTATTAAAATTAAGATTACCAATGGATTGGCTATGGAGAACATTTTGAAAATCAAGATTTTGACCCTGTTTTCATTCACAGTCATGATTGCTTCCGGGTTTGCCGCCGGACAAGGCGAATTTGACCGCTTTTTCGACGATAAAACCATGCGGATGGATATCATTCACTCCGGCACTGCGACCCAGGAGCAATTTAGCGAGGACGGACTCTACCAGGAAGGCGTTTGGCCCGGCAGTAAAGCCAACCTGATTGACACGCTCAATCTCGGCCTGTACCTGCTCCAGATCAAAGACATCCGGACCAACAGCCTTATCTATTCCTCGGGATTCTGCTCCATTTTCGGCGAATGGCGGACCACCGGCGAAGCGCGCCAGGAAAAATGGCGTTCATTCGGGGAATCGCTCCGTTTTCCATGGCCGAAATCACGCGTCCGGGTCTCCATCGAGGTGCGGGACAAAAAAAACGTCTTCCGCCCCCTCTGGAGCACGTGGGTCGATCCGTCCGATAAGAACACCGTTAAAACCGTTTTTTTCAGGTCCTGCGGCGTTATCCCCATACTCCAGAACGGAGACGTGCACCGGAAAATCGACCTTGTCATTCTTCCCGACGGTTACACCGCGGGCGAAATGACGGCCTTCCGGAAGGACGCCAAACGTTTCGCCGACACCTTGCTCATGGAATCCCCTTTCCGCGAACGGAAAACCGATTTCAACATCTCGGCCGTCGAGGCCCCGTCGCCGGAATCGGGAATCAGCGATCCGCTGGCCGGGCGCTTCACGGACAACCTGCTGTCGTGTTCGTTCAACTCGCTGAATACGGACCGCTACGTCCTGACGCTCGACAACAAAACCCTGCGCAAACTGGCTTCGCGCGTTCCTTACGATGCGGTCATCATCCTGTTCAACAGCTCCAAATACGGGGGCGGAGGCATATACAACCTCTTCATGACATGCTCGACGAACAATCCCTGGTCGGGCTACATCCTGCTCCACGAATTCGGGCATTCCTTCGGCGGACTGGGGGATGAATACTACACCTCCGAAGTCAGCTATGTGGACGCCTATCCCCTGGACGTGGAACCGTGGGAGCCGAACATCACCGCTTTGCTTGACGCGTCATCCCTGAAATGGAAGGGCTCCGTCGAGCCGGGCACTCCGCTGCCGACGCCGTGGGAGAAGGACATATTCGATCAGCGGCGAAGCGATTACCAGAAGCTCAGGCGGGGCCCCGACGGAATACAGCTCCCGAAAGCCCGTCTGGACAGCCTGGTCCGCGCCCAAGACCGATGGGAGCACGATTTTCTGAGGAGCAGGAATCTCTGGGGAAAATCGGGCGCCTTCGAGGGGGCCGCCTATGCCTCGAAGGGATTGTACAGGCCGTTCATCGACTGCAGGATGTTTTCGCGCAGCCTGACGCCATTCGATCCTGTCTGCCGGAAACACGTTGATAAGGTCATGGATTTTTATACCCGATAGCACCGCATAGAAAGGAGCAGCACCATGTTGTCTAAAAAACTCATTGAAATTGAAGACCGGTACGGCGCGCACAACTACCATCCCCTGAACGTGGTATTGACAAGGGGGAAAGGCATATGGGTGTACGACGCCGACGGGGTTAAATACCTGGACTTTCTGAGCGCTTATTCTTCCGTCAACCAGGGACATTGCCATCCCCGCATCGTCCGGGCCGCGGTCAACCAGGTCAAAAGACTGACCATCACCTCCCGCGCCTTCCGGAACGACCAGCTGCCCCTTTTATGCATGGAGTTATGCGAACTCACGGGCATGGAAATGATGCTTCCCATGAACAGCGGCGCCGAAGCGGTTGAAACGGCCCTCAAGCTGGCTCGCAAATGGGGATACGCCGTCAAGGGCATCAAGAAATACAAGGCCGAAATCATCGTGTGCGCGGGCAACTTCCACGGCCGGACCACCACCATCATCGGTTTCTCCACCGAGCCGCTGTACAAGGATTTCTTCGGCCCCTTCACGCCCGGTTTCAAGATCATTCCCTTCGGCGACGTGAACGCCCTGAAGAAGGCGATCAACAAGAACACGGCGGCTTTTCTGGTCGAGCCGATTCAGGCCGAAGGGGGCGTGCTGATACCCCGTGAGGGCTATTTGAAGGAATGCTACGACCTCTGCAAGAAAAACCGCGTCCTGTTCGTGGCCGACGAAATACAGACGGGGCTCGCGCGCACGGGCAAGATGTTCGCCTGCCAGTACGAAGGCGTTCAGCCCGACGTTCTTATTCTCGGCAAAGCGATGTCGGGAGGCTTTTATCCCGTGTCTGCCGTCGTTTCCCGAAAGGACATTCTGGGGCAGTTCAAGCCGGGCGAACACGGCTCCACGTTCGCCGGCAATCCGCTTGCCTGCGCCATCGCGCGCGAGGCGCTGAAGGTCCTGACTCGACAAAAACTCGCCGAAAACGCGACCAAGATGGGCGCCTACCTGGTGAGCAGGCTGAAAACCATCCGGAGCAAACATATCAAGGAGATCAGGGGCCGCGGCCTTCTTGTCGGGGTGGAACTGTACCCCGAGGCCGGCGGCGCCCGCCGTTTCTGCGAGGCTTTGGCCGGCAAGAACCTGCTGTGCAAGGAAACGCACGACAACGTGATCCGGTTCGCGCCTCCACTGGTCATCACAAAAAAGGACATCGACTGGGCCTTCGCCCGGATCAAGTCCGTCATGGAAGGGCTGGACTGATTCGCGCGCCGGCCTTACGGGCGGTCTCACGTTTGACATGAAGCGCGCCGTTCATCGGATCATCAGGTTCGATGAACGGCGTTTTTGTTACCGGGGTTTCGTTAAAAACCGGAGTTCGGCAAGGAACCCTCGGTGACGCACCGTCGTAACAACAATAGGGTCCCCCATGAAGCAATCCCCGGATAAACCGTTCTCCATTATAAAAAAGAACCCGGCCGTTTGTCTCGTCGCATGGCTGAAACCTCGATGCCTGCACTCCGCACGGACGCAGTTTCTGGCCGTCGCTTTCATTCTTTCATCGGTTCTTCATTTCCTTCTCATCCCTGCCGGGCGCGGCGTTTATTCCCTGTGCACGTCCCATCCGTCCATGAAGGAAATCAATATCACGCTGTACCCCGAGATCCCCTTGTCGGGAAACCGTTGGGAGAATCCGCAGGAACGTTTGCCGGAATCAGGGGGCACGGATGGAACAGGAGAAACGGCGTCCGCATCCGGCGCAGTTCCGGCCGGGTCATCCCCGATTTCCGGAAAACGTCCCGGCTCCCCGTCGGCGGAACAGCTTCCGTATGGGATATCCTACGTCAGAGACCTTCGCGCCGCCGCCTTTGCAGACACGGTGATCGAAGTGCTGTTTCCGCGGAAAAAACGCCGCCCCTCTTTCAGGGAAGTGCTGCTCGGTAAAACCGCGGGAACCGTGGACGTGGGTGAAAAGCTGCGGTCTTGGGTGGCGGACGAAGGCCCGATCACCGGATGGACGCGGCCCGATCCCGCCAGCGAATACGTGAAGAAGCGGACGGGACAGTCGTCCATACTCGCGTTGAACGCGGTCAGACCGCCGGAAGAGAAAAAAATCGAGCAGAATCCCGTCCGGTTCGACTTCATTCCCACGCCCCTGCAGGTCATGGCCATGGCTTCGGTGTACCGCATGAAGGAACCGGACCAGATTCAGATTTTTTCAAGCCTCGACCCTCAGCTGCCCGTCACGGCCGCGGGTTTCGACGCGAACCTGGAGTATCTTGTCAAAAAGGGATTTTTAAGGAGAAAAAAAGTATCACCGGAAAACAAGCTTGCCGTGGGGTCGCTGTTCGGAGGC
>JBFZEN010000325.1:0-4528 GCA_041306805.1 bacterium | reverse complement strand
CATTGTTTGACAATCAAAATAAACGACACGAGAGGCATTCCATGCAGAAAACCGCCGCACCCCTGAAGCTCCATCCCGACCGCTATTTTTCATCGGATCCCGTTCAACTGAAAATGGCCAGAACCCTGTATCAAAAAGTGGCGCATCTGCCCCTCATTTGTCCGCACGGCCATGTCAATCCCGCATTGTTCGCGGACAACCGGCCGTTCCCGGATCCCACCGAACTGCTCGTCATCCCGGATCATTATCTTTTCCGTATGCTTTATTCGCAGGGAATTCCCATCGAATCGCTGGGCGTGCCGCGCATCGACGGAGGCAGGGCAGAGACAGACAGGCGAAAAATATGGAAAATCGTGGCCGAGAATTTTCATCTGTTCAGGGGAACGCCGACCGGGCTTTGGCTGAAGCATGAATTGCACGACGTGTTTGGCGTGAAAAAGCGTCTCTGCGGCGGCACGGCCATGGAAATATACGACCAGATCTCGGAGGCGCTGGCCAGGAAGGTGAATTCGCCCCGCGCCATGTTCGAGCGGTTCCGCATTGAAGTGCTCAGCACGACCGATTCGCCCGTCGACACGCTGGAACAGCACAAAAGGATACGTGAAAGCGGGTGGAAAGGGCGCGTCGTTCCGGCGTTCAGACCCGACAATTGCACCGACCTGCTGGCCGTGAATTGGAAACAGAACATCGCGGCGCTTTCGGGATTGACCGGTCTCGACTGCACCGATTACAGGCAGTACATCCGCGCGCTCGAGAAAAGAAGGATTTTCTTCAAGGAAATGGGCGCCACGTCCACCGACCACGGCGTGACCACGCCGTACACCGCGGAACTGAAGCGGAACGAAGCGGAGTCGCTTTTCAGCAAGGGCCTCAAGGGCAAGGCCACCTTCGAAGACGCGACGCGGTTCACCGGCCACATGCTCATGGAGATGGCGCGCATGAGCAAGGAGGACGGGCTGGTGATGCAAATACACGCCGGAGTGGTACGCAACCACAACGACAGGGTGTTCCGCATGTTCGGTCCCGACAAAGGCTGCGACATGCCGCGATCCATCGATTTCGTTCACGACATGCGGCCGCTCCTCAACGCCTACGGAAACGATCCTTCCTTCTCGTTGATCTGTTTCACCCTCGACGAGACCACCTATGCGCGGGAACTGGCCCCCCTTGCCGGACATTATCCCGCCATGAAACTCGGGCCCGCCTGGTGGTTTGACGACAGCCTTGAAGGCATGCTGCGTTTCAGGCGGCAGACCACCGAGACGGCCGGCATTTACAACACGGTCGGGTTCATCGATGATACACGCGCATTTCCATCCATACCGGCCCGGCACGACCTCGCGAGACGGGTGGACGCACGGTACCTGGCCGAACTGGTGGCCACGCACGTGATCGACATGGACGAGGCGCGGGAGATGATCGTGGACCTCGCGTACGATCTCCCCAAAAAGCACTACCGGTTTTAGAGGCGACAGCCAGGGCGCCGGCGGGATTCCGGCGGGAGGAAAATCTTCATGGCCGCGGTGATCGGCGTCACGGGAGGGGTGGGTTCGGGAAAGACCACGTTTGTCAGGGAACTGGTCCGTCTCGGCGCGAAAGCAGTGGACGCCGATATACTCTCGCGCGATCTCGTCAATCAGGACGAAACCATCCGTCTCGATCTCAAAGCGGAATTCGGCGGCGATCTTTTCGGGACAGACGGCCGCCTTAAACGGAGGGAACTGGCGGTCCGCGTTTTTTCGGATCCCCTCAAGGTTCAGGCGCTGAACCTGATCATCTGGCCGGCGCTTCTCCACCGGGTCGGCATCGCCCTCTCGGGCCTGCGTCAGAAATATCCGGACCTCCCGGCCGTGCTCGACATGGCCGTGCTGTTCGAAAGCGGCGCCGACTCGCTGGTCGACAGGACGGTTTTGGTCGTGGCGCCCAAAAACCAGCGGATCCGGCGTCTCGCCCTTGAGCGCGGATGGTCCAGCCTGGAAGCGGAAATACGCATGCGGTCCCAGATGACAGACGCCGAAAAAAGGAAAAGGGCCGACGTCGTCGTTAGAAACACCGGATCGGTCGACTTGCTGAGGCGCCGGGCCGCGTTTTTGCATAAAAAATGGGTCCTACCCGCGTCCTAAATCGCTTGCATTTCAGCCATTTTTATCATATCTTTAACGATGTGAGGATCAATCGCTTTTCTATCACTCCATCCAGCACCCCCGCAGTCCTCGTGAAAATGGGACGCACTCCGGTCAAAACGTGTCATTTTAAAACACCCGCCATTCAATTGAAATTTTTCCATGCCGCCATGCGGCCGGGGCTCGCATGATTTACGGCGTGGTCATGGCCGGCGGCTCGGGCACGCGTTTTTGGCCGAGAAGCAGGGAAGCCCGGGCCAAGCAATTTCTCCCCATTTTTGGGGACCAAACCCTCATTGAATCCACATTGAACCGTCTGCATCCCTCCATTAAAAATACGGACATCTACATCATCACCAAGCAGTCGCAGAAGAAGGCGTTCCGCAAACTGCTGCTGGACATTCCCAAAAACAACATTCTTTTTGAGCCGATCGGGAAAGACACGGCGCCCTGCATCGGCCTGGCCGCCATCCACATTCAGAAACGATCCCCGGACGCCGTGATGGTCGTCACTCCGGCCGATCACATGATTGAGAATGAACCGCTGTTCCGGGAAACCGTTGCGGCGGCGGCCGATCTTGCCGAACGCGGCAACGGGATGATTACCATCGGAATCGTGCCCGACCGTCCGGCCACGGGATACGGTTATATTCAGATCGAGAAGACGGACGGCCGGATCAGGGGAATCGAAACGTGCCGCGTCAAGACTTTTGCAGAAAAACCGGACCTGTCGACCGCGAAGAGTTTTCTGGCCAGCGGCGATTTTTTCTGGAACAGCGGCATTTTCGTTTTCAAGGCGTCGGTTTACCTGAAGCAGGTGGAAGAGTTCCTGCCCGAGATGCACGAGGGACTCATGGAGATCCAGGCCGGCATCGGGCACCGCGGATACGAGGAGACGCTGGACCGCATTTACAGGCAGATCAGGGCCATTTCCATCGATTTCGGGGTCATGGAGAAGGCAAAGAACGTTTTCATGGTCAAGGGGGAATTCCCCTGGAGCGATCTCGGCAGCTGGGAGCAGGTCTACAAGCTGAGCCCGAAGGATGGAATGGGGAATGCGGTGTCGGGCAATGCCGTTTTGGCCGATACCGGGCACTCCTACGTCCGCGCGGGGGAGAAACTCGTGGCCGTGCTGGGGCTCGACAACGTGGTCGTGGTGCAGGAACCGGACGTCACGCTGATCTGCCACATCGACCGGACCGAAGACATCAAGAAACTCATAGACAAATTGCGAAACAATAAAATGACGGATGTTTTATAAACACATGAAAGGGGACGCATCATGAACAGCTCTGACCTGGCCCGGTTGTTCCGGCCCACCTTTTTTCTTCCGGCCCTGAAATCGAAGGACAAGGAAAAAATCATTGAGGAACTGGTTCAGCCTTTGATCGATTCGGGACTGGTCAAGAGCAAACGTCTGGTGATCGATACCCTCGGCAAGCGCGAAACGCTGGGAAGCACGGGCATCGGCAAGGGAGTGGCCATTCCGCACTGCCGGACCATGGCCGTTTCAGACGTGCACGTCGTCGCAGGCATCACGCAAGCCGGGATCGATTTCAACGCCGTGGACGGCAAGAAGGTGAATTTGTTGTTCCTGATTGTCGCGCCTCCCCATGACAGTTCCAACCTGTACCTGCCGATTCTGGGAAAGATCGTCGAAATCGTCCGCGACACCAAGATGCGGAAGGCGCTGACGCAGGCCGAAACCTTCGAAACGTTCATCCAAATCATCCGGGGAGAATAGGAGCCGCCATGCGAAGCCAGATGGAACTTCTGGTGCTGTACCAGGATATCGACCTCATGCTTCTTGAGGCGGAGGAAGAGGAAAAACAGATGGGGTTCGGAACCGAGGGCCGGGAAAAACTGCAGAAGGCCAGGAACGACATCGCCAAAAGCATCGAGGTGCGGTTCCTGCGCACCTACCAGAGGCTCCACACCCGGTACAAAAGGCCGATCTCGCCGGTTCAGAACGACGTCTGCCTGGGATGCTTCGCCAAGCTGCCCACCTCTTACGGAGAGAGGGGCCGCAACGACCAGGGCATGTTCACCTGCGAGCAGTGCGGAAGGATATTGTACTGGATCGAGTAGGCGTTTATTGAATCCTCTTCATATTTTTCCCCCAATCGTGACGGCGGTCCTTTGTCAATCGAGCGGTCCGGACGCATCGAATGGATCCCAACCCATATTCCAATGGATTGAATGGACGCGCGGCCCATCAAGTCTGAATCAGCATCTGTATCATGTTCTGCAGGCTGCCGATCGTGCGCCTGATCTGGAAGGAGTCGGGCGGGGCGGAGCGCAGGCTGTCGTTCAGCATATAGATCTGCGCCTGAAAGTAGGATACCAGGGTGTTCCTGCCCACGGTGGCCGTGTACTCGTAGCGCGGATTGAGGGCGTTCTTCCGG
>JBFZEN010000324.1:0-3786 GCA_041306805.1 bacterium | reverse complement strand
GAAGATTAGAAGATTAGAAGATTAGAAGATTAGAAGATTAGAAGATTAGAAGATTAGAAGATTAGAAGATATATGATACCATATTCACGTTCTCAGCCTTCAGAACGATATTCTTCGGTTTGATATCTGAGATTGATGATGCTAAAGCACCTCCAGTCCACTTCGCCGGGATCTCCGGCACCTATATGTGCCGGAGATCCTCAAGGGTTTACGGTCGGAGATCTTTTCTGCCTAATGCCGGCTTATTTTCCCGATCCCCTGACCACGAATCACTGCCCCCGATTCAGAGGCACGTTTTCCCATCCTGACATTCCGAACCGCTTTACTATTTCGATTTTTTCTTCGTCTCCTTGTCGTTCTGCGTCGCCACGCGGCTGATGGCGTCGTCGATTTCGCCCACCAGGTCGATGAACCGCTTCGATCTCTTGACGGATTTGTCCCTCTCCTGCGGCAGGTCGATCTTGTAATGCTCGTCCAGGCAGCCGGGATCCTTCCTCATGATGTAGATGTCGTCCGCCAGGAATACCGCCTCCTGGATGTCGTGCGTGACGAAAATGATGGACATGTCGAACTTCACCCACAGCTCCGTTCTCAGCAGCTGCTGCATCTTGAAGCGCGTGTGCGTGTCGAGCGCGCCGAAGGGTTCGTCCATCAGAATGATGCCGGGGTTGATCACCAGGCTCCTGGCGATGGCCACGCGCTGGAGCTGCCCTCCCGATAAAATGGGAGACTTCGCGAACTTGTGCTCGTGCCCCGACAGTCCCACGGTCTCTATCATCTCCATGGCCTGAACCCTGGCCTCCGGATCCTTCATGGCCTGCGACAGGGGCGAGAGAAGGTGGACGAAAGGCGCCAGAAGGGGACGGCCCTTCGTATGGTCGTTCTGTTTCCTGAAAACCAGCGGAAGCATCACGTTCTGAAGCACGGTGTACCAGGGGAATGAGGAGTACTGCTGGAACACCATGCCCACCACCACGTCTTTGGTTCGCTCCTTGCCTTGTATCATCACCTCGCCCGACGTGGGCTTCTGTATGCCCGCAATGTGCCGAAGGAGGGTGGACTTTCCGCAGCCCGACGGGCCGAGGATGACGATGAACTGACCCCGGTCGGGGATCTTTTCGACAAGCAGGTTGAGCTGGTCGATCACGACCTTTTCCCCGCCGGTCTTTTCGTCCTTATATGCCTGGCGGATATTCCGCAGCTCGATGACATCCGGCAGATTCGTATTTTTGAACGGAACGGGCGACATGCGGATCTCCTCTTTCCTACGCGTATTTGTGGCGGTACATTCTGGCGTCCATCCATTTCATGATCCTGTCCTGGACCAGTCCGACGACCAGAATGATGACGATCAGCCCGAAAACCATGTCGGCCCGCGACTGCTTCTGGGCCACGAAAACCATGGAGCCGATGCCCCCGTCGCTCGAGTTGATCATTTCGGCGATGACGATGTAGGTCCATGAAATGGCGACCAGCACCCGAAGGTCGTCCGAGAACCGGGAAAAAACGTCGGGGATGATGACGGTGCGTATCGCCTGCCACTTGCTCGCGCCGTGCGTCTTCACCGTGTCCAGGTAGACGCCCTGCACCTCGTCGATTCTCTGCACGACGACGGGAATGAGGTACACGGCGATGCCCAGGGCCAGGAACTGGACCTTCATGTTCAGTCCTATTCCCAGCAGGCCGGCCATGACGCCAAGTACGGGCGTCAGCGGCAGGAAACGGAAGGCGGCCAGCAATCGCTCGGACAGGCCCCTGAATACCGGGCAAAGGCCGATGATGAAGCCGATGACGACGGAGACCGCGGCGGCCTCGAAATATCCCAGCAGGTTCAGCAGAATGGAATACCCCGTGTGCCGCGCCAAATGGTACTTTTGCCACATCTCGGGGATGGCGGACAGCACCTTGTGCGGCATGGGCAGAACGGAAGGCCTGTAGTGCTTGAGGTAGACAAGCGCGTACCAGAGCCCGATGAAAAGGATGAGGCCGAGCAGTTCGACGACCCATTTGCTTTTCCGCGGCAGGGACTCTTTGATCCGGATCAGCTCCATGCGGTTCTCCCTTGTGCTTTTTTCTGTCCGCCCTTATTCATGAAAAAATGGACTGTCCATAAAATCCTGTTGTGTCTTCGCGAGTCCCGCCTCGGCGGGACTCGCAAAGACAATTAATAAAAATTTAACTTGACGAGTAGCTTCTGGTAAATATCGATTCACCACCCCTACGGCAGGAGCTGGAATTCGGTGCGGCGGTTCGCCTGGCGCTCCCCGGCGGTGGAATTGGTGTTTCCGGGCAGCGGGTTGGACGGGCCGTTGCCGATGACGATGAAGCGGCGGGAATCGAACTTGTGTTTGGCCACCAGGTAATTCTTGACGGCCAGGGCCCTTTTGTACGACAGCGGGCCGTTGACCGCGTCCGTTCCCGTGTTGTCGGTGTTGCCCTCGATGCGCACCCTGTTCCCGGAATTTGCCAGCGCGATCGGCACGAATTCCCTGTCTATTCTGGCCTTGGCCACATCGTCGAGAACCGCGGAATTGACCGCGAATTCAACGACCACCTGCTTGGTGGCCACGGGCGGCGCCTTGGCTTCGGCGGACGTCGGCGGCGTGAAGGTGAGCTCGCCCTCGGCGGCGTTCTCCGGGCCTGACAGCTGCACGGCGCGCAATGCGCGCGTGTCGACTATGGTGCGCCAGTCTGGAAGGGTGGCGGGCGCGGCCCCGGCCCTTGAGAACAGGCTGCCGCTTTCATAGTACAGGCGCTGGCCGGTCATGCCCGGGTAGCCGATGTTGAGAAAGAAATTCACGTTGTCGCCGTACGTTGCCAGCCGCGCCTTTTTGCTGATGGCGCGGAAGAAGCCCGGGTCGTTGTTGAACCCGGCCGCGAGGTATTCAATGGCCTCGCCCATGGCGGCGGTGTCGGCATTGACAACGGCGTTTCCCTCCAGCCAGCCCGAGATCAGGCCCGTGAGCTCAGCCTGATGCGCGTCCACGTCCTTCTTCTTCGCGACCAGCACGTCGGCGATGGAGTTGCGCGACTTGGCCGTGCTCCACAGTATCCTGCTTCCCGTGACCTCCATGAGGCAGCTTTCGTCGTCCGGCGCCCAGATGACGGCCGCATCCACCTGGCCGGTCTTGAAGTACTGAACCGCCTCGATGGGCGAGGGAACCCCGACCACGTTGATCTTCGCCGGGTCGGTGCCGGCGCCGTAGTTCACTTTAGACGAGGCGATGCCGGCGGCCTCGAGCATGCGCAGGAACAGGGTGTGCGAAGGAACTCCCAGGGCCAGCGAGACCTTTTTCCCCATCAGGTCCTCGACCCGGGTGATCCCGGCCGCCGCCACGCAAACGTCCCCGCCGCGCGAGTAGTCGACCAGAAAGGTGACCTTGGGCTCGTAATCCCCGGCCAGGCTCGACACCTCGGTGGTGAAGGCGTCCAAAGTCTGCCAGAACATGTGCAGGTTCGTTCGGTCCGACTTCCAGGCGTTGCGCACGGCCTGCGGGTCGTCCATCCACACCAGTTTCACCTTGGTGCGGTATTTCTGCCAGAACAGAGAATTGGGATTCGGTTCGAAACCGCCGTTGGCGTAGGCGCCGCCCGCGTATCCGATCCAGGTGTTCACGCCGATGTTCCACTGGAAGGCGTCGTCGAAGGCCAGATCCCCCGTCTTGGCGGCTTCTTCGATCGCCGCCGGGGCATGCTTTTTGAAAATGTCCCTGGGAATGATCCCCAGGTAGTACAAAACGACCGCGATCGCGGCCAGAATGAGCAAAGTGATCGTCACCTTTACCC
>JBFZEN010000323.1:0-6523 GCA_041306805.1 bacterium | reverse complement strand
AATGAACGCGGCGTCGTAACGGCCGCTCCTGAAATCGGGAAAGCTCCACGGGTACGGGAAATAGCGTCCCTTCTCGAAGCGCAGGGTCAGGTCTGCCCATATTCCCAGATCGAGATATACTTTCTGGGCGTTGTACTTGGCCGAGGCCAGAATCACCTTGTCGTAGTCAAGGTATCCCGAATCAAGATTGACCTTTCTCCTTCCGTTTTCCGCGAGTTCATTTTCGATCTCGTTGGTTTCGATCTTGATCCTGGCCAGTTCGTTCGGGAGCACCATTCTGCTGAATGACACGAAAAGCCGGAACAGGGAAGCTCCCATTTCGGGCTCGTAGTAGCCGGTCACATCGAAAGCGGCCGCGGAACTGCGGTACTCGACCGGGCCGAACCGCTTTTCGAGCGCCGCCACGGCCTTTTCGAGCACGGCCGAATCGTTGCACAGGATTCCCACGAAGAGCTGGACGGGAAATGGGGAAACGGGTTTCATGGTTTCAATCGAAACGCGGATTCATTGCCGTTTTCGGCACCCACAGGCCGCGCTCGCGCTCGCTCTTCATGCGGCTGTTGATCGAAACCAGGGCGGCCTCGACCAGCGCTTCGGGTATGCCGAATACGTCGGAGACGGTTTGATGCAGATTCCGCTTGATGTTGAAATTTTTTTTACCGTCATAGGTGGTTTCGCGCATGTGGGTTTTGTGGATGTAGACCATTCTGCCCCTTTCGACCTTGGTCAGGCAGATGCCGTGCATGGAATTCCACGAAAAGGACGACTGCCAGTGCCCCAGGAATTCGGCGGGCGAAACCGGGCGGTCCGTGAACCGGTAGCGCCATTTCAACTGCTCCCGGTTGAACGTGTACAGGTCGTGCGTCAGGGTGTCCTCGTTGAAAACCAGCTCCACGCCCGTGTGGTCCGAATCGTACACCCGCGGCCTGGCCGAGTTCATCTCCATGGGCCTGCTCAGGAGATACCCCGGATCGACGAGGTACGGTTTCGATTCCATCCGGACCACGACGGCGCAGTGCGTGCTGGGCCCCGACCTCATATCGGCCATGACCGGATAACAGGAGAATCCCGAATGAGAGAGGATGGTTTGCAGTAAAAACGTGAGCGAAAAACAGGTGCCCCCCAGCCGGAAACGCATGTGGTCTTCCATGACCTCTCCGGGAAGGCGCAGTTTCATGGACAGGCGCTCTTCCCGTCCATCCTTGATGATTTTACTGATGTTTTCATAGGGAAGGCGCGTAAAGGCCGCCAAAAGCGTTTCGAGCAGAATGAGATCGGGGTGCCGCCCCGGGATGCCGAAATGGCCGCGGAACAGTTCGGCGGCTTTCCGGTGCATGGCGGAGTCCAGAATTCGGTCGGGTGAAATGGTCGGACCCGGCATGGCTCAGGCGTCTTTCTTGTCGTCCAGCACCTCGCGGATGATCTGAAGCAGCTGGATCATCCGGTAGGGTTTCTGAAGGTAGCGGTATTTTTTATCTTCGATCTCGCTCGACCACGGGCGGCGTTCCGTATAACCGCTCGACAGGAGAATGCCCAGGCCGGGTTTCCGATCGAGAAGCTCCTCGACCAGATCCACGCCATTCCGGTCCGGAAGCACCACGTCGCTGAAAACCAGTTCGAATTTTCTGTCGCGCTTCTCGAAACAATCGAGGGCCTCGTTCGCCTTGGCGGCGACATCGACATGGTACCCGTTCCGTTTGAGGGCCGACTTCAGGTACTCGCGCACGCCCGTTTCGTCCTCCACGACAAGAATGCGTTCGCCCCTGCCCTGCAGAACCGCGAGATCCGGATGGATGGGTTCCTTTTTGTCGTCGGCCTTCTCCCGGACGGCGGGCAGATAGATTTCAAATGCCGTCCCCTGGCCCACGCGGCTGATCACGCGGATGAATCCGTTGTGCTGTTCGACGATTCCGTAGACCACGGAAAGGCCGAGGCCCGTTCCCTTGCCCGATTCCTTGGTGCTGAAAAACGGCTCAAATATGCGGTCGAGCACATCGGGTTCCATTCCGGTGCCTGTGTCGGCCAGGGTCAGCCTGACAAAACGGCCGGGCCGGCTGTTGGGTATGTCCGAACACGCTTGTTCCTTCAGCTCGATATTTTCGGTGCGTATCGTCAACCGCCCGCCCTGTTTCATGGCGTCCTTCGCGTTGACGGCGATGTTGGTGATGAGCTGCTCGAGGCAGCCGCGGTCGGCCAGAACGTTCCAAAGATCGAGTTCCACGGGCATGCTGATGCCGATTTGCTCCCCGATGAGGCGGTGCAGCATTTTATACAGATCGTCGATGACCCGGTTGAGGTTCACGGCGGCGAATGTCATCGGCTGCCTCCTGCTGAACAGGAGGAGCTGCCGGGTCAGGTCCGTGGCGCGCCGTGACGCAAGCAGGATTTCGTTGACATCCTGGTATGCGAGATCGGATGCATCGATGCGGAGCAGGGCCAGATCTGCGCACCCCTGAATGGCCGTCAACAGGTTGTTGAAATCGTGCGCCACGCCGCCGGTGAGCACGCCCAGGGCCTCCATCTTCTGGACCTGGTAGAACTGCATCTGGATCCGACCCCGTTCCATCTCGGATTCCTTCAGGTCAAAAAGCCTTTTTTCAAGCACCTGAATGGTTTCCTGATGTTTCGATACGACGGCATTGATACGATTCTGGATCAGCCCGATCTCGTCCGGCTGAATGTTCCCTTCGATTCTGGCGTTTAAATCGCCTTTCCCGACGCGAACCAGCATCTCGTTGAGTTTGCGGAGCCTCCCCGAGATGATGAGCCGAAAGGCCGCGAGAATGGCCAGCCAGGAGACCAGAATGGCCGCCGCCGTCCCGAAGGCGAAATACCGCCGGAGAAGGGCCTTGAAGTTCCGGCTCGGCTGAAAATCGGCGGTCAAAACCGTGAACAGGGGGCCCTGTTCCCCCGTCTGCGGACGCACGGCGGTGATGCATACGGAGCGTGGCGGGTCATCGACCACGGTCTGGATGCCGTCTTGAAGGCTCTTTCCGGTCAGCCAGGCAGGATCGACCCGCTTCAAGTCAAAAGCCGAAAGTCCGATTCGGGATGAATCGCCCGACGCGAGAATCAGGCCGCGTCCGTCGATGAGCATTCCATCCTCGAGCCGGATGAAATCGCCGTTGAAAAAACGCCGGAGGACCTGTGGATCGGTTATGGCGTTCCGGTCCAGTTTATTTTCATAGACCAGCATTCCCGGCAGGACGATCTGTTCACGCAGATAGGAATCGACATCGCGGTTGATTCTTTTTGTGTATACGAAGGCCAGCATGATCAGAACGGCGGCCTCGAGTACCAGAAAGGAAAGAGCGATTCGGAGCAGGATGCTTTTGGGGAAGCGGATGGTCATGGTCTGTATTTACGCCTTTTTCAGCATGTCTTGCACGGTCTTGAGCAGCGTTTTCAGGCTGTAGGGTTTCTGGAGGTATTGAAACTTCTTCTGCTGGATGCGGGGCCATTGCGACTTGTGGTCCGTGTAGCCGCTGCTCAACAGGATGTTCAAGCCGGGGTTGAGTTCGAGGAGGTTCTCGATGAGTTCGATCCCGCTTTTGTCGGGAAGCACCACATCGCTGAAGATCAGGTCGAAACGCCCCTTTTCCTTTTTATACAGGGCCATCGCTTCGCCGACCGTGGAAACCGAAAATATCGTATACCCGTTCTCTTTCAGGGCGGTCTGCAGGAATTGCCTGACCCCGTCGGCGTCTTCCACGATCAAAATGCGCTCTCCGGCGCCCTGCAGGCCCGCCAGCGACTCGGTTTCCTCCTGAACGGGCTTCACCTTTTCCATGATGGCGGGCAGGACGATTTCGAACGTGCTGCCCCCCTTGATCACGCTCTCGACGCGTATCCATCCCTGGTGCTGGCGGATGATTCCATAGACGACAGACAGCCCGAGCCCCGTGCCCCGTCCCGGACCCTTGGTGCTGTAGAAAGGCTCGAAAATGTGCGAAAGGGTTTCGGGATCCATGCCGTGGCCCGTGTCCGACACGATCATGCGGACGAAGGGACCCGGTCTCGCCTCGGGCATCGATTTCGTGTGCTCCGGCGTCAGCCGCGCATTTTCCGTGCGGATGGTCAGCTTGCCCCCGTTCGGCATGGCGTCGCGCGCGTTGACCACCAGATTCATGATGACCTGCTCTATCGTTCCCTTGTCGGCCCGTATGGCCCACAGGTCGGGATCGAGCGAGGTGCTGATGCCGATGTCTTCGCCGATCAGGCGGTGTACCATTTTCAAAAGGTCATCCACGACCTTGTTGAGACTGATCAGCGAGAACCGGATGGGATGGCGGCTCGAGAACAGCAGAAGCTGCCGCGTCAGATCGGCGGCGCGCAGCGACGCTTTTTGAATCTCGCGCAGGTCGGAATAAATGGGATTGGCCTCTTCCGTTTTCATCAGCGCCATGTCCGTGCACCCCTGAATGGCCGTCAGCAAGTTGTTGAAATCGTGCGCCACACCGCCCGTCAGAGTGCCGATGGCCTCCATCTTCTGCACCTGCAGCAGCTGGCCTTCCATTTTCTCTTTCTCTTTTTCCATCTGCCGGCGCTGGGTGACGTCGATGCCGACGCCGAAGAAATAATCAAAACGGCCCTTGGGGTCGAGAATGGGTTTTCCGTGCCATTCCATCAGAATGGCTTCGCCGGACTTCGATAAAACATGATTTTCGTGGGCCACCGATTCCTTGTCGCGGATCATCCGATGGAAGGACTCCTTGACGCCGGCCCGCTCGTTTTCAGGCACGAAACGGCTCAGATAATCGCGTCCCTGGATTTCTTTTTCGCCGTAGCCCAGGGCGCCGAGCATGGTCTGGTTCAGCATGAGGATCTTGCCGTTTTTGTCGAGCGCAAAATAAAAGACTGGCGCGGTCTGCAGCAGCGTGGAAATGAAGCGCTTCTCATGTTCCAGCTGCTCTTCGGCTATTTTTTGGGCCGTGATGTTCCTGGCGACTTCGACGATGCCGGCAAAGCGATTGGCATCGTCATGGGCCGGATAACTGCGGACAAGCCAGTGGCTGCCGTCTTTGTTCACGATCTCCGATTCGCTCATCTTGCCCGTTTTCCTGGTCTGAATGATGGGGCATTCGGAGCAGGGTTTTCTCTGTTTATGCCATATCTCGTAGCAATGCCTTCCCCTGATTCCTTCGGGATCGCTGTTGGACAGGTCAGAAGCGGCCTTGTTGGCCCAGATGATGCGGTGGTTCAGATCGATGTACAGAATCAGTTCCGACACGCTGCTCATGATCATGCGCTTGTCGGCTTCCGATTTTTTCAGGGCCTCTTCGGCCTGTCTCCGTTTGGTGATGTCCTGAAAGACAAGGACGACGCCGATGATCTGGCCTTTTTCGTCGATGATGGGGGCGCCGCTGTCGTCGATGGGTATCTTTCTGCCTTTTCTATCGACGAGATTGGTGTGGTTGGCCAGACCGACAATGATGCCCTCCTTGAGCACCTTTTCAACCGGATTCTCCACGGCCTTTCCCGTCGCCTCGCTTTCGATCCTGAAAACGCGATTCAGCGGTTTGCCGATGGCCTCGGCGGTCGTGTATCCGCTCACTTTTTGAGCCACCGGATTGATGAAGGTGATTCTGCCCTGCACATCGGTCGTGATCACCGCGTCACCGATGCTTTTCAGCGTGGTGGAAAGCCAGGCCTCGCTTTCCTTGACCTTGCGTTCCATGCGGTGTTTGTATATGGCCATTTCGATGGTGGTCTGGAGTTCCCGGTCGTCGAACGGCTTGAGGATGTATCCGTATGGCTCGGTGCGCTTGGCCCTGTCCAGGGTTTCCTCGTCCGCGTAGGCGGTCAGATAAACGACGGGAATATGGTAGCGGTTGTATATGATTTCGGCTGTCTGTATTCCGTTCATCCCGTCCTTCAGAACGATGTCCATGAGCACCAGATCCGGACTGGTCTTCTGGGCCAGCTTGACGGCTTCGGCTCCCGACGAGCCAAGACCGGCGATATCATATCCCAGGTTGTCGAGGCTTTTTTGTATATCTTCGGCGACAATCCGTTCGTCTTCAACGATGAGAATGCGGGTTTTCTTTTTCTCCATATTCCTGAATCCTTCCGGCCTTCCCCTTCAACGATACGGCCTATTCCCTGACCCTGTTGAAAACCCGGATGGCCTCATCCGGATCTGCGAATCTGCGCGCCGCGATTCCCATGGACTGCGCCGCACAACTCCGGTCCGTCGTCCGGAAAAAGACCGTCTTTGGGTTCATTTGATGGATACGTTGAATTTGGCAAGCAGTTCCTGTTCGCTCTGGGCCAATTTTTCAAGCGACCGGGCCAGCGAGGCCACTTCCTTGAACTGCTGGTTCATCTCCTCCGTCGCCGCCCGGATCTCCTCCACCGCCTGGGCGTTCCGCTCGCTCACCGACGTCACCCCGCCCATCGCGTCGCCCACCTGGTGCGAAAATTTCTGCATCTCCCCGATCGCCGCCGCGATCTTCCCCATCCGGTTCTTGTTCGTCTCCACCAGGTCCCTGATCGATCCCAGCGCGTCCTTCGCCACGTCCGT
>JBFZEN010000322.1:0-6193 GCA_041306805.1 bacterium | reverse complement strand
CCGGAGAACCGTCGATCAGCCGGCACGGAGAGCCGCGGCTTCCCGGGCGGCAAGCACTTCGCAACCACGCCAGAATCGGACGGCCGTTTATCAAGGCGAAAAACGAGTCTACCTGGGGCCCCAGATCGGGGCTTTCATTCCGGTCGGTGACATGGGGGATGCCTTTGAAAGCGCCTTCGGGTACGGCGGCATCGTCGGTGTTCAGTTCAGAAGGAACGTGGACATCTGCATGCAATTCTTCTTTGCCGCAAAAAAAGACGAATGGTCTTTCTGGAATCTCCAGATGCTGGGGAGAAGGTACCTGAGTCCCAATTTTATCTTTGATTTCGGCTATGGAATCGCCTATCCGGAATTCATCAGGCACGGATTCGCCAGCGGCGGAGGAAACATCCAACTCGGCATTTCAGGCGGTTTGTCCACGCACTTTCCCGTGAGTCCGGGCGTGTCTTTTGAGGTCGGGGCGTTGTACGAGTACTTTCCCAGTTTCGGGGAAGACGGAGGACAGTTTTTCAACATCCAGGGACGCCTGCTTTTATAAAACGAATTTCTTTGCCGTCGAGGTCCAGATGAAAAAAAATATCTTTTCGTTGCTCACCCCGTTTTTGATGTTTCTGGCATCGTGCGCGATGCAGTCTTCCATTCAGGTCCCGGTGATGAAACCGGCCACCATCCATCTGTCGGGAATCCATAAACTGGCCATCGCCGATTTTCAGGGAATCCACAGCTCCGGAAGCAAGATCGCGGCAGACGTTCAAGCGATGCTGATGGAGACGCCGCACTTCGATCTTCTGGAGCGGGAGAAACTGAGCCAGTTATTGGAAGAGCAGAAACTGAGCATGACTGGCGTGGTCGACGAGGCCATGGCCAGGCAGATCGGGAAAATGGCCGGAGTGGACGCCATGATTTTCGGTGAGGTGACCACCTACCGGGTGGAGCCGGACGAACGCGGCGTTGAAAAGGTGGAAAAAGAGGTTGGAACGGGTAAATACGAAGAAGTGGATGAGAAGAACATTTTTACGGGAAAAACCAAGCGCGTCAGGCGCGAGATCAGGGAGACCGTTCTCGTGGATCAGCGTTACCGGATACGGCGGGGAAGCGTGTCCGTCCATTTCAGGGTCGTTGATGTGGAAACCGGAAAATTGCTCGCTGTCCACAGCGACAACAAAAGCTATACGAGCGACAAGGTGGTGGAGGGGGGAAGCACCGCGCTGAAACCGGAAGGGGAAATTCTGGACAATCTGTCCAAGGATATTACCAGGCGGTTCGTTCAACTCATCGCCCCCCATGTCGTCCAGGAAAAGCGTTCCATCGAACCGGGTAAAGGCATTATTCAAACCGGTAAAAAATACGCCGAGTCGGGATTGTGGCCCGAGGCGATGAAGGTATGGCAGCAGGCTGTCATCGATTTTCCCCAAGATCCCGTGGCCTTCTACAACCTCGGTCTGGCCCATGAAGTGCTGGGCGACCTGGACGAAGCCGAAACCAATTACCAAAAATCCGTGTCCTTCAGCCAAAAGCGTCTCTACATGGACGCCATCAACCGCGTTCGAAATGCGAAGGTTGAAAACGCAAGACTCAGGCAGCAGCTGCAGGACCGATAGGCCGTGAGAAGATGATGACCGCAGCCGAACTGGCGCGCTTTTTCGACCGGCTTCTCCGTATTGAAGATTTTCACGATACCAGCCTGAACGGACTGCAGGTGGGGGGGCGCGGTCGAATCGACACGGTCGCTTTTGCGGTAGACGCTTCCCTCGGCAATATCAGAACGGCGGCCGAGAATGGCGTGCAATTCCTGGTGGTCCATCACGGCCTGTTCTGGGGAAAACCCCTGCCCGTCACCGGCCTCTTGTACGGACGCATCCGAGCCTGCATCGAAGGGAACGTCGCCCTTTATGCTTCCCATCTCCCGCTGGACGCCCATCCCCAATTCGGCAACAACGCGCAACTTGTCCACTGCATGGGCTGGAAGAATCCGCATCCTTTCGGCGAATACCACGGAAATGTCATCGGTGAAAAGATCAAATTCGCCAAATCCATCCCATTCAGGCAAATCGCCGACCGATTGCGGGCGAAGCTGAATATCGAGCCGGTGGTATGGCAATTCGGCCCTAAAATGTCCAGGGGGGTGGCCGTGGTCAGCGGCGGCGCCCTGTCGATGCTTGAACAGGTTTCCGCGGCGGGGTGCGACACGTTTCTGACCGGCGAACCGGACCATGAGCATTACTGGACAGCGAAGGAATGCGGACTGAACGTCCTGTTCGGCGGACACTATCGCACCGAAACCCTCGGCGTCAAAGCCCTGCAGGTCGAGGTTCAATCCCGCCTGGGCCTTCAAACCATTTTCATCGACAATCCCACGGGATACTGACGGCTGTCTTTCCAGGGATGGCATACTTCTTGAAATAACTCCCCATAGGCGTATCTTCTTTTCATTTTGAAAACGGAGTCCGGATGCCCCGTCTGAATGTTCAATCCAAATTGATTGTCCCGCTGATGACAGCCATTATTGCCGTCATGCTGATTTTTTCGGTTTTGGCGGTTCGAACCGTCCGTTCTCTCACGGAAAACCGGATAAAATCTCTCGCTCTGGCGCAAATAGACACGCATGCCAGAGCCATACAGGGATATTTTGAAACCAGATCGCAAATACCGGTTACATTTTTCCAAAATCCGTTCCTTTTTGAATTTTTTAGAAAATACACGATACAAAGAAAAAATGTGCGGAATGACGCGGCATACCGGAGTTTGACAGGCTATTTTCGGAATGTCGTCCGGAGCGATTCCACGATCAAATCCATTTTCTTCGCGACCGAGTCCACCGATGAATACTTTGACGAGAACGGCAGGTACGAATCTGAAGGATATTCTCCCCAAAGCCGTCCCTGGTGGGAAAAAACCATCGACATGAACCGCCTGTACCTCGATATTCCCAGTTATGATTTACGCGACAGCACCTTTTCCACGACCATGCAGATGCCGGTTTACGATGGAAAACGCCGGCTTGGCATAGGCGGAATCGATATCTTGATCACCACCATCAGCAATGAAATCAAAAGGATACGGTTCGAGGATCAGGGATGGGCGTTTCTGGCCGACGCCCAGGGTCAATGCATCGTTTTTCCCGATGTGGAAAACAGAATCTGGTCATTGAAAAATATTTCGGTGTTCGACTCCGCTCTGGCCGATTCGAAGGGATTTTCACTTCTTTCCGAACACATAGGCAGAACGGAGATCGGATTGCTGAGGATCCGTTACCGGGGAACGCCCTGCATGGCCGTCTGTGCGCCCGTCTCGTCGCAATCGCCCTATTTCGACTGGCGCCTGGTGCTTCTGGTGCCGGATCGACTGGTGGATGTCCCGGTTCGCAGGGCCACCCTGATATCGGCGGCCGTGGTGCTTTTATCGATATGCTGCCTGCTTACGGTGATGATGATCATCGCCGTATCCATGACAAGACCGCTCGCCGCCCTGGCGCACCGGCTTGATGAAATAGCCAACCGCGAAAGCGATCTCACGATGGAATTGCCCGTGGAGAGCGGGGATGCCATAGGCGCCACGGCGAGGAATTTCAACACATTCATCCGCCAGATCCGGGGCACCATGGTACGGTTTCTGGAAACGGTCCAGGCGGTTTCCGATCTGTCCGGCGATTTGAGGGAAAAATTGGGCGGCATTTCCTCCGAAACCCGCCTTCTTTCGGATGAAACACAGAAAATTTCTTCGACTTCGAATCTGCTCATGCAGCAAGTGGATGAAATATCCAAAGGCATCAAGCGGGTTTCCCAATTTTCCGCCCAGGGGCGGAAATCGGGTTCGGAAGGCGAAACCGAGGTGATCAACCAGCTGGCCCGGATGCGGGATCTGAATGCCCGGATGGATGAATTGTATTCGGAAATGACCGTGCTCAATCAAAAGACCGAATCCATCGCGCAGGCTGTCCAGATCATCGACGACGTCAATGAACAGATCGCGCTTTTGAGCGTCAACGCGTCCATCGAAGCGGTAAAAGCCGGAGAGGCCGGCCTGGGTTTCAGGGTTCTGGCCGAAGAAATCAAGTCGTTGAGCGAGCACACCGAGCATGCCAATGCGAAAACCGGGAATACCATACTCTCGTTTCAGCAGGAAATTAAGAAATTGGATGAACGGGTTCTTGAAATGCGGGACAGGATGACCGATGAATTGCGCTTCACGGAATCATTCAAACAGACTTTTATTCTGATGCAAAATGAGGTTTCATTGACGGATCAAACGGCCGAAGAGATCAGGGATAAAACGGTCAAACAATCCGAATCCATCCGTTCCATTCTTCAACTTCTCAATGGAATCTCCGAAACAGCCGGCAAGATGGCCAAGGGTGTTTTTGAGTCGTTCGATGATATTCACGTCGTTGAGGGAAAGATACAGGAATTGAAGTCGCTGACGGAAAAATTCAAGGTGTAGCGTGAATGGGCCGCATTTTTCCTGACGGACGTCCATCTTCCAGGTAAAATTTCATCTGTCGCATACCCGCAGCAGCAAACCCTTCAGATAACTGCCTTCGACGTGCCCCAGCCGGACGGGATGATCGGGACCCGCGCCCAGAATTTTCACCGTTTGAACCTTTCTGTCTGCATCGGCCGCAGCGCCGAGGACGATTTTACCGAACAGATCCGCATCCACATGGTTGGAACATGAGAACGTCATCAGCCACCCGCCGGGCTGCAGACGCCTGAGGGCCGAGAGGTTGATGTCTTTGTATCCTCGGACCGCCCGGTCGAGATCCTTCCTGGATTGGGCAAAAGCGGGAGGATCGAGTATGATCAAATCGGAAGGCTCGGGGGATTCCCTCAAAAAACGAAACACGTCTCCGGTGCGGACAGGATGCATCTCGGGCGAAAAACCGTTGATTTCAAGATTCGCCCTGGCGTTCTTGTTGGCGCTGTCCGAGGAATCGACTGAAATCACGCGTTTCGCGCCGCCTGAAGCGCAGTAAATGGAAAATGCGCCCGTATAAGAAAAACAATTGAGGACATCGGCATCCGATGAAATGAGCCTGGCTGTTTCGCGATTGGGCCTCTGATCGATAAAAAACCCGGTTTTCTGGCCCGATTGAACGTCCACCTGAAAGCGTAGTCCGTTCTCGCGTATCTCCACCCGTTCCGGAATAATGCCGCCGTTCAGAACCTCCACGCGGTCGGCCAGGCCTTCGCGTTTTCTGGACTTCCCTTCGCTTCTCTCGATAATGGCTTTGGGCTGCATTTCCTCGGTCAGGGACCGTATCAGTTCATTCCGGCAGTGTTCCATGCCCGCTGTTCCGATGGAGAGAACCTGAATCCCGGCGTACTGATCCACCACCAGGCCCGGCATCCCGTCGCCTTCGGCGTTGATCAGGCGAAAGGCGTCCGTATCGGGGGAAAGCACTTTTTCGCGGAGTTTGCGCGCCATGCTGATCCGGCCGCGCCAGAAAGGAACATCCACCGTCGTTTCGGGATCGGTGGAAAGCACCCGAATGGCGATATCCGATAGGGCATTGTAAAATCCGACCCCCAGCATGGACCCGTTTGATGAGCATATCCGGACCGGTTCGCCGTTTCCGGGGTGGGGGCTGTCGATGGCGGCGATTGCACCGGAGAAAAGCCATGGATGGCCCTTGAGAAGGCTTTTTTCCCTTCCTTTGTGCAGATGGACGATGGGATAAAGGGATGATTTCATGTCTTGATTCCTCATTTCTGCTGTACCCAGCCGTGTGTCAATCCGTGTTTTTTTAAGAGCCGTTTCGACAGGCCGTATTCTCTGACTGTGAGAGGCCGATGCAGGGGGGGCATCGAAACAGCCCGATGTGCCGGGAAATACTGGCCCATCAGGCTGACGGCCGTATCCCTCGAAATGGAATCTGAAATGAATTCCAGCACACGGTCTGTTCCCGACACCCCGCCTGGAAGGACAAGATGGCGGATCAGCAATCCCCTCACTGCAATACCGTCTTTGTCCACGCAGAGGGTCCCGACCTGCCTGTGCATTTCCATGACGATCCGGCGGTTGATTTCAGGATAGTCTCTTGCGCCCGAATAACGCTCGGACTTTTCCTGGTCGTCGTATTTCATGTCCGGAAGGTAAATGTCCACGATGCCATCCCACAGGCGTATCATTTCGAAGGATTCATAACCGCTGCAATTGTAAACCAGGGGGATGTTCAACCCCATGCGGCGGGCGA
>JBFZEN010000321.1:0-2639 GCA_041306805.1 bacterium | reverse complement strand
CGAAAGGCGCAAATTGATTGATGATGCGTACGAATTTATCGGTAATTTCCGCAAGATTGATTTCAGAATCCACCCAGATCTGCTGTATCAATTCTTCTTCACCCAGCATTTCGAGGGCCACATTCTGAAACGCATCGCGAAAAGCCGGAATTTTATCGACCTGAATCATCAGCCCCGCGGCGTGCCTGTGCCCCCCGAATCCGATGAGATGCTCTTCGCAGCGCTTCAGCGCGGAGTGAATGTCGAAATTGGCGATGCTCCGGGCCGAGCCCTTGCCCACATCCCCGTCCACGGCGATCATGACGGTAGGCCGGTAGTATTGTTCGACGATACGCGACGCCACGATTCCGATGACGCCCGAATGCCATCCCTGCTGGGCCAGCACGATCGCGCGCTCCTTCTTCAGGCTGCACTCGGTTTCAATGATCATTTTCGCATCAATGAAGGTCTCTTCATCGATGCTTTTCCGGTTCCGGTTCTCCGATTCAAGAACGTTTGCGATGGTTTTTGCTTCTTCATCGGAATCGGTGATTAAAAGCTTTACGGCCCTCTCCGCATTGCCCATCCGCCCCACAGCGTTGATCCGCGGCGCGAGAATAAAAACGATCTGCCCCGTTCCAACCGATTTCCCGAGCAACCCCGATGATTCCGCCAGCGCCCGTATGCCCACACGGTCCATTTTGTTGATTTTATCCAACCCCAGCTTCACCAGAACGCGGTTTTCATCGACCAGCGGGACGATATCCGCCGCGCTGCCGAGAGCCACCAGATCGATGAATTGCTGGCAGAAAGCCTCACCCAGACCGAATTTGGCCGAAACAGCCTGAATGAGTTTGAATGCGACACCGACGCCGGCCAGTTCCTTGAAAGGATAGGAACAGGCCGTTCTTTTGGGATCCAGAATAGCCGAAGCCCGGGGGAGGTTCTTGCTCGGTTCATGGTGGTCGCTCACGATCACGTCGATGCCCAGCGATCCGGCCAGCGCCACCTCGTCTACCGCCGTAATGCCGCAGTCGACCGTGATCATGAGTTTGGAGCCTGATTGGGCCGCCTGTTCCACTCCGGCGCATGAAAGCCCGTATCCCTCTTTCAGCCGGTCAGGAATGTAGAACATCACATCCAAACCAAGGTTTTTCAGGAACAGGTACATCAGGCTGACAGAAGTAATGCCGTCTACATCGTAATCACCGTAGATGAATACTTTTTCCTTTTTGGAGACGGCTTGCTCGATCCGGTCCACGGCCCTGTCCATATCGGCGATTAGAAACGGGTCGTGCAGATCCGTCCACTCCGGCCTGAAAAATCGCTTCGCTTCCTCGTAGGTTCTGATGCCGCGGTTATAGAGTATTTTGGCTGTCACCGGCGAAACACCCAATGAGGTCAATAAACCATTGACCGCGTTGGTGTCTTTCTGTTCAGCAATAACCCATTGATACAAAACCGATTTCTCCTTGCGGGTTGCGGACGGCCGGATGATACAAATTCCCCCGGACCACAGCTGTAAGCCGAATTCTGTTTTCCATTCCGGTCAGGAATGGAATGATGATCATTGATCTTGTCCCGGCCCATTCCGCCTGAGGCGGGATGGATGGGAACGATGCGGCCTACCCGTGGGTCAGACGAGCCGGGCCGGCTCGATTTCCCACTTATTTGGCCTTGCTCCGAGCGGGGTTTGTCCTGCTTCCCGGCGTCGCCGCTGGGAACGGTGAGCTCTTACCTCGCCTTTTCACCCTTGTTCCGGGCCGAAGCCCGAAACGGTATGTTTTCTGTGACACTGTCCGTCGTCCCGAAAATCGGGACGCCTCCGCTTTCGCGGAGCGCTCTGCCCTTCGGAGTTCGGACTTTCCTCCCCGGCCATCGTCCTCCCCGCCAAAGGCGGTTCGGCATGCGCCGGAGCGATCATCCACTGCGCCCCGGGGGATCGGGGTTCAAACCTTCAATATCCGATTTAGTCCGGATGGCTCTTCTGGCCAGCTTGTCTGCTTCTTGGTTCTTTTCCCTTGGAACATACTGTATCTCAAACCGAAATCCATATTCGCGGATCAACCGGACCACGGTTTCATGCAATTCAGCCAAATGCTGCATTTTAACCCTGTACAGCCCCCTGATCTGATTGACCAACAGCTGACTGTCCGAATAAACCACCAACCTTCTGGCACCGAGCTTCCCGGCATGGTCCACACACCTGATCAAACCATGATATTCTGCGGTATTGTTCGTACCATGCCCCAAATACCAGCTCTTGGCGGCGACAATAGAACCGCGTTCATCCCTGAATACCGCGCCACACCCCGATTCCCCGGGATTCCCTTCGCAGGAACCGTCGATGTAGGCGGTCAAATTCATGAATCCGTCTCGTCCAACTTCTCGTCCCATACAATCATTCGTCCGCATGTTTCGCACACGATGATTCGGTTCATTTCCCTGATTTCGAGCAACCGCTGCGGCGGAAGCATCTTATGGCATCCCCCGCACGCATTGTTGACGACCTGCACCACGCCGTAACCACACTTGGCATTCCGGATCCTTTCGTAGCTTGACACGGTTTTGGGATTCAACTGAGAAACCAGTTTCTGTCTTTCGAGCTTGAGCGCTTCTTCGTCCTTGTTGGTCTTTTCTAGGCGGCCTTCCAGTTCATT
>JBFZEN010000320.1:0-6767 GCA_041306805.1 bacterium | reverse complement strand
CGAGCGCATGTCTTTTCTGGGCCGGGGACCTTCCGACGCCGTCCTGGCCCTGGCGCTCGTGCACCATCTGGCCATCTCGAACAACCTGCCTTTCGGACCTATGGCCGGCTTTTTCGCGCAGGCGGGCCGTTCGCTGATCATCGAATTCATTCCCAAGCAGGATGCCCAGGTGCAGCGCCTTCTGTCGACGCGCCGCGACGTTTTCACGGAATACGACCAGGCGCATTTCGAAAAGGCGTTTTCGGAACGGTTTCGCATCGTGCGCTCGACGGCCGTCCGGAATTCCGAAAGGCGGATGTACCTGATGCGGAAGGATTGACGCGTCATGAAAAAACCCGCCGTTCTCCATCCTTTCCTTTTCGCGCTGTTCCCCGTTCTGTTCGGCTAAGCGCACAACATCAGGAACACGCCCTGCCGGTTTGTCTGGCTTCCCAAGGCGGCGGCGATGGCGATGGCCATGGTCGTCCTCGCACTGTCAGTCGTCCTGTTCCGCGGCCGCGTCAAAGCCGCTCTGTTCGCCTCGCTCATGCTCCTCTTTTTCTTTTCCTACGGACGCCTGTTCTTCGCCCTGCGGTCCGTTAAACCGTTCCCGGGCATCGGCCCCCACGACATCCTGTTTATTTCAATGGGCGTCCTGTCGATCGGGACGGCATGCCTGCTGCTGAAGACGCGGAAACCGCTGTCCGCGCACACGTCGGCGGCCAACCTGTTTTCACTGGCCCTCGTCGTTCTGTCTTCGGTCCAGATCGTCGCATACTGGATCAGCCCGTCCCGCATCGGCACGCGCGGGGGGAAAACCGCGCAACGGGAACCGGTTGCCGCCGGAACGGTGCGTCCGGACCGGCTTCCCGACGTGTATTACATCATTCTCGACGGATACGCCCGCCGGGACGTGCTGCGCGAATTGTACGGCTTCGACAATTCCGCCTTCACCGGCTTTCTCGAGGCGAACGGTTTCTTCGTGGCCGGGAACAGCCGTTCGAATTACTGCCAGACCTCCCTTTCCATGGCCTCGTCGCTGAACTATGAATACCTGGACCGGGCGGAGGACCGCATCCGGCTGGAAGAACGCATCGAAGACAACCGCCTCTTCCGCGTCCTCAGGCAGGCGGGATACGGCATCACGGCCGTGGAATCGGACTATTCCTTCGCCAACCTCCGCAGCGCCGACCGGTTCATCACCACGAGCAGGCTGGTTTCAAACGAATTTTACGACATGCTGCTCAGGTCGAGCGTGATGTCGTTCTTCATCGACAGGCAGGCTTCGCGCGATTCCGCATCCAGTCCTCATGAAAAACGCCTCCGCTCGGCCTTCGACCACCTCGAAAAGGCGCCGCAGCTGTCCCGGCCCCAGTTTTTTTTCGCCCACATTTTGTCGCCCCACCCCTACACGCCGGGCATCGCGGTGCCTTTGGCGGACGGAAGCGATTACTACTATTATACAAAAAAGAGCGGCGACCAGTACAGGCGCGAATACGTCTCGCGCCTCACCGCATTGAACGAACACCTCAGGACGCTCGTCGGCCGCATTCTGGCCAAATCGGGCAGGCCAAACGTGATCATTCTGCAGGCCGACCACGGAGGCGGATCGGAGTACGATCTGGATAGCGCGGCCGGAACCAATCTCAGGGAACGGATGTCCATTTTCAACGCGCTGTACCTGCCGGAAGGCGGCAACCGTCTCGCCTATGCCGGCATGACGCCGGTCAACACCTTCCGCATTGTCCTGAAAAAATATCTGGGTTTGGAATTGGAGCTGCTGGAAGACAGGAGTTTCTATTCGACGTGGGATGCGCCGTTCCAATTCGTCGAATACGCGCCCTGACGGCGATTGAACGGCCGCCCGGCAGGCGGCTCGGGCTCGAACCGGTTACCTGGCCAGAATCGCTTTTTTCACTTCCGAAAATCCCTCCGCTTCCATTCTGAAAAAATAGACGCCGCTCGTCAGGCCTTCCGGAATCCACTCGACCGCGTGTTCCCCCTCGGGGAAAAAGGCGTCGAGAACGCTTTTCACGCGTTCTCCGTTCAGATTGAAAACCTCCAGTCGAACCGCGCCGGCCCTCGAAAGAACGAACCGGAAACGCGTGGAGGCGTTGAACGGATTGGGGTAATTCTGGCTCAACGAGCACCGCGTGGATGAAGCGGATTGAAAAGCGGCCGCGGCCGACGGAACGGCCGTCTTGAACCGGCGGAACGGGGACCAGCCGCCCGTCCCCGCCTCATTGGCCGCGTTCACCCGCCAGTAATAGACGGTATTGTCAGACAATCCCCTGGCCGCCGCGAACGGAGCGGCAAGCTCCGATTCATCCATGACCAGCTTCATAAAAACGGAATCCCGCGAAACCTGCAGCCGGTAGGTGGAAGCCCCGGGCACCGCTTTCCACCGGAACTGCACGTCCAGAGCGACCGTGTCGGCCATGTCCGAAGGATAATCGAGCACGGGCGATGCGGGTTCTCTGGCGCCGAGAGTCCATTTTCTGAAGAAGATGTCGGAATTTCCGCCGCGCATATCCTCCCACACCATGTAGAGTGTGTCCGCCCCGACGCAGAAATCGAAGGCGCCTATCAGGGCCAGCCGGTTGCCCGCGCGCGACGGCAGGCTCCAGGTTCCACCCCCGTCCGTGGTGAACGAATACGTCAGCGTCCAGCCGTTCGGCTGAACCGCGGCCCACAACGCCACGATTTTCCCGTTGTCCGATTGCCGGATGACCGGCCGGTAGGCCACCCCCTGTCCCGAAATGTCCACGGGCTCCGACGCAGCCCGTCCGTCGGCGTTGATTCTCATGAACCTCGCCCTCCAAAGGTTGTCCAGACGGCTGTCGGGCAGAAAATTGTACAGCAGCGATATTCTTGAATTGTCGCAGACCGCGGAAGGATAATAGGAATAGGCGTCTTTCGAATGGGCGGTCAGCCGCGTATCGGGAGAGCTCCACGGCTCCGCGTTCATGTACAGGTCGAACGATGCGGGGGCGGCTCCATGGATGCCCCTCCATATCGCGAATCCGTCGGCTCCGGCGAATCCGCCCGCGGGTTCGAAGGCGATGGTGGAAGAACCGAACCGTGTCCCCTTCACCGGATCGCCGTCCGCCGCGAACGTGGTGTGAAACAGCGCGTACTGGTGGTTGACGTCGATCGATACGGTCTTGCCGCCACGGGCCTGAAGCGCTGTCCTGCCGGCCATGGTTTCGGGCATGTCGATCAGCCAGGGCCAGCGCCATGTTTTGCCGAAGTCGGTGCTGTGGGTGCCTCGGACGACCCAGGCAAACGTGGAATCGAAGGAACGGTATTCCGGTCCGGAATAGGCGACGAAAAGCCCGCTGTCGCCCAGGGCGATGATGGACGATTCCGCATAGTCGGCCTTCGCCGCGGAAGCCAGCACGGCCGGCGCGGTCCAGGTGTTTCCCGTCCCGTCGCTCCGCGCGGCCCGGATTTCGGTGCGCCCCTGGACGGTTTCCGAATACACGACAGCCATTCCCGCCTTGCTCCGCGCGATGGAACAGGGGCCGCTCACGCCCGTGGAGCGGCTCAGGTTGATTTCGGCGGATCCCGGTTTCCCGGAATACACGGAAGGTTCCGGAGGCGAAAAAGTCAGCATATCCGAAAGGATGCGCCCCTTCGCGAAAGGGGTTGAAAAACCGAGCAGGGCCCCCACGGTGGGCGCCACGTCCGTCTGGTCCCTGTCTTCGGTGATGACGGTGTTCGGTTTGATGTCGGGACCGACGGCGAGGAACATGAGATGCCGGCATCCGTGCGACCAGTTGCCGTGTTCCCTCCAGTTTTTGTTCGCGTCGTCGTCCTCGTTGCGGCCATGGTCCGACATGACCATCATGGTCGTGCGTCCGCCGTAAACGCTGTCGGCCTGTATTCTCTTCCATAATTGGAAAATCAGCCTGTCGGCTTTCTTGATCGAAGAGGTGTACAGATCCCAATTCCCCGTGTGCCCGGCGTAATCGGTGGCAAAGAAGGGCAGATAGACCAGAGAGGGGTGGTCCCTGAAAACGACGTCTGAGGCGGTCTGGAACGTCGACGAATCGACGATGGTCGAGGCCACCACCGAAGGCGCGGTCCCGCGCCCGTAGCCCGGGAACAGGCTTACAGGATCGCGCCATATGGTTTTATCGCCGTTGAAGAAAACCGCGTGTTTTGAAGAAAGTCCGAACTCCTTCAGAAAATATTCGCCCACCGTGGGATGTTCCGGACGGATGGAGGGAGGCATGTCGAGGTTGTTGGGGCATTTTTGCCTGACGCCCGTGACGATGGTGGAATAGGCGGAGCTGGTGACGGTGACGCCGCGGTTCCAGAACCGGGTGTACAGAGCGCCCTGGGGCCGCAGGCTGTCCCACAGCATGGGGATGTAACGGTTTCCGGCTTCGAACGCCTCCTTGTTCCGGACGCCGTCGATGATCACGATGAAGACGTTTTCAGTGCGGCTGGCGCCCCGTGCCGCGGGCGCGATGAAAAACACGGCGGCCAGAAAAAACAGAGCGACCCCCGGGTGTTTCCGGAACGATCGAAAAGGACGGGGGAAGAAGCAACCGGACGATTCCGCCATGCTCAATACCCCCGGCCGTGTAAAATCCGTTCAAAGGCTTTTTCAAATAAAATCCGAGTCAGGTTTTTTCTGCCCCGGCCGGGAAGCCGCATGACAAAATCGCCGCTCACCCTGCGGAAACGGAACAGGCCGTTTACGCCCGCGGACCGCGGGCCCAGACCCGAAAACACAAGCTTGTAATCCAATTCACGGAGCACCCGTTCTGCGGTCTTTCCCCCGTCATTGAAGGGGAAAGAAAACGAGGCCACCTGGTGCCCGGGCAGGTGCTGTTCGAGAATCCACCGGGATTCCGCCAATTCGTATCGGATGGCGGCCGCCTGTTCGTCGCGCGTTTCGTATGCGGCCGCTTCCGGACCGGATGGAGCGGACCGGGCCAGCCCGATCAAAGTCCGTTTCCAGAGCGGATCTGCGAAAAAGCGCCGGCTTCCGGCCTCCATGACCTTTTCCACGCACCGTCGTCCGCTCCCGGCCGGGTCGAGGTATTGGCGCAGCTCCGAAAAACGCGAGGCGGACTTGTATACCGGCAGGCCCCAGGCCGTCCGGGGATCTTCAAGGCGGATTCCCGAAGGAACGGGTATCTGCCAGGGCCTGGACCATCGCAGTCCCGGCCGGACGAAACCGGTGATTTCGGGCGAAACGGGGATTCTTTTGTGCGTCAGGCCGTGCGACTGGAAATCGAAAAGGCCGTTCCGGCTCAGAACGGCGGCCTGGTCCCATGTGATCATCCCTTCCCTGTCTATCCATTGCGGCGCGACGAATGAAACGGCCTTCATTCCGAATTCGCCGAGAAGCGGTCCCGCGGTTCCGGCCAGGTCGGACAATCCGTCGTCGAAGGTCAGCAGTACCTCCTTGCCGGAAAAGGGCTTTCCTTCCTCCACCCTTGTAAGGACGCCCTGGATGTCCAGCGCGGCATACCCGTTCCGGCGCAGGTGTTCGAGGTGCATGCGCAGGCGTCCCGGACGGATGCGGTGGTAAATGAACACGGGGAGCTCGTCCCCCACGGCTTCGCCGTTGATGAAAGGGGGATAATGCCCCAGTGTCATGGCCCGGCGCATGGCGCGCCATTCGTTCAAAAAGCCCAAACGGTCATCCCTGGATAAAAAAGACGTTCACCGGACATCATGCTTCGTGCCTCGCGGAATGGATTTAAATTTCCGAGTTCAGAGTTCCGAACGATGCCGTACAACTCGGAACCCCGAACCTGAATGGAATTCAACCCACTTTTCACCCCGCAATTTCAGATTTCAGACCGCAGGACTACGTTCAACGATTGACGATTTTCGATCTGATTTCTGAGATCGTTCATCTGGCATCTGAAATCTCTTTAAGGAATATTTTTTCTCATCCATAATTCAAGCACCATCAACGCCCACAGCCTGTGGCTGTGGTTGTCGCGCTTGGAGAGGTGTTCGCGGATCATCCGGGCCACGGCGTCGGCATTGAAGAATCCCCTCTTCTTGAGCGACGATTCCGACAGGATGTCGAGCATCCATCCTCGAACCGACGCATCGTCGCGCATCCAGTTCTTCAGCGGAATGCTGTGCCCGAGCTTGTCTTTGCGGTGGACGATTTCACGGGGAAGCGTTTTTTCCATGGCCCGTTTCAATATGTATTTGACGTCGCCGCGCCTGATTTTCAGCCCTGATGGAAGGGCGGCGCAGAATTCGACGAGGCTCTTGTCGAGCAAGGGGTAGCGGACTTCTATGCCGTACTGTCTGATCAAATCCATGCGCCGCAGGTAGAACGAAACCACGGTCTGATAATCGCTGTCAATGGACCGCGAGAGGCCGTCCATCCCGCCTGTCTCGGCGTGGAGGTCCAGCAGCTCGGCGAACGGTGCGTCGATCGGGATCGAGGCCGCCAGATCCGGATGGAGCAGGTTCCTCATTTCTCCCGGCGTGTAGTAGACCCTCCACCGGTGCGAAAACAGGGCGGCGGGAAACGCGACGCTTCGGACGAACCGCTTCCACTTGACCTTCCAGTCCTTTTTCTTGTCTGAATCGCGGAGCCGGCTTCCCGCAGCGATCAGGGGCATTTTCACGAAAGCCGGCATCCTGTCGAAAACGGCCGCCGCCCTGTCCGCCTGATAGACCGGATGCCCTCCGAACAGCTCGTCCCCGCCGTCGCCCGTCAGCACCAGATTGACCTTGCCCGAGGCGGCGCGGCCGAGGAGGTCGGTGGCAAGGTTGATGCCCACGTCGCAGAAAGGCTCATC
>JBFZEN010000319.1:0-5864 GCA_041306805.1 bacterium | reverse complement strand
TTGCTTTCGGACCAGGACGCGGGAAGGGAGGGCGTGTTCGTGGATTTTTTCGGCAGGCCGTCGTCCACGCATCAGGGTCCGGCCGTGTTCGCCCTTAAAATGGGTTCGCCCATTCTTTTCGGCAGCGCGGTGCGCCTGGACGGCGGCCGCATGCGCATTGAAATGGACGTTCTGCACTTCGACGATTTAAAGGAAGTGACGCCTGAAAATATCCGCACCGTCACGCAGGCCTACACCCGGCTGCTCGAAAAAGCCGTCCGGGAACACCCGGATCACTGGTTTTGGATGCACCGCCGGTGGAAAACCAAACCGCCGGATCTCAGGCCCGATTGAGACGCGTGCGGAGCGTTCTGATCATGCAAACCGCCTTCGCGGGCGACGCCGTGCTGGTGACGCCGATGGCCGCGGCCGTGAAGTCGCTCTTTCCCCGGGCCGGCGTGGACGTGATGCTGCGGCCCGAGGCGGCCGTCCTTTTTAAAAACAATCCGCGCATCCGGAGCGTGCTGGTGTACGACAAACGGCGTTCCGAAAGAGGCGCCGCGGGGATCGCGAAATGGACGCGGATTCTTCGGAAGAACCGGTACGACGCGGTCCTCGTGCCGCACCGGTCCATCAGGAGCGCACTGCTGGTTTTTCTGGCTGGAATTCCCAGGCGCGTCGGCTTTCGCAGCAGCGCCGGCTTTTTCCTGTTCACCGACGCAGTCCGCTACCCCGCGGACGTGCACGAGGCGCGCCGCAACCTCGAACTGGTCCGGAAGCTCGGGTGGATTGGAGCCGCGCCGGATCCCGAATTGTTCCCCGGACGGGCGGAACGGCAGGCCGTGCTCGGTTTCATGAAGGAACACCGCATCCACGGCAGTGAACGGCTTCTGGCCATGGCCCCGGGTTCGCTCTGGGCGACCAAGCGCTGGCCGGCCGAGAGATACGCCGATCTGGCCGCGGGACTTTATAAAAAGCACCGCGTGAAAACGGTTCTGATCGGAGGAAAAGAGGACGCCGCGCTGGCCGGATGGATTTTAAAGCGCGCCGGCGCAGGAGTCGTGAACGGCGCCGGGCGCTTTTCGCTGCTCGGGTCGGCCGAGTTGATCAGGCGCTGCGGAACTCTGGTGACGAACGACAGCGCGCCGCTGCACCTGGCATCGGCCGTGGGTGCAAAAGCGGCGGCGATTTTCGGCCCGACCATCGAGGGATTCGGATTCGGGCCTCTCAGGCCGGACGGTTTCGTCATTCAAAGGAATCTTGACTGCAGGCCCTGTTCGATACACGGAGGTCCCTCGTGCCCGAAGGGTCATTTCCGCTGCATGCTCGATATTTCCGTCGAAGAGGTGGCGGATGCGGTTCTGCAGAAGCTGTTCGGAAAAAACCGTCATGCTGCTTGACGCCAGGCAGATACCCCTGGCGCCGGAGGTGCTGGCCCAAACGGCGGCCGTGCTCGACAGGGGAGGGGTGATCGCGTATCCCACGGAAACGGTGTACGGTCTGGGTTGCGACGCCGGGAATTCCGCCGCCGTTCAGAGAATGGCCGGGCTCAAGGGAAGGGACTCCGGAAAGCCGATGCTCGTTCTCGTCCCTTCGGCGGAGGCCGCGCGCGCGATAACAAAAAGAATTTCCAGCCGGGCTGAAATCCTGATGGCGCGGTTCTGGCCCGGGTCTTTGACTCTGGTATTCGAAGCCCGGACGGGTTTGCCCGCCGCGCTGACCGCCGGCACGGGGCGCATCGGCGTCCGGCTGTCGCCCGACGGAGTGTGCCGCTCCCTTCTCGGGCATTACGGCAAACCCCTGGTGTCGACGAGCGCAAATCCCCCGGGGGGAACACCCGCCATGTCGGCCGGGCAGGTGTTAATATATTTCGACGGGCGCATCGATCTGGTGCTGGACGGAGGCGACAGGACGGCCTCCCCTCCTTCCACGGTTGTGGACGTATCCGGCAAAATCCCGCGCATCCTCAGGCGGGGGCCCGTCGGGGAGGACAGCCTGCGGGAAGCCGTCGGGGAGATCTTGATCGATGAGTCCGTTTAAGGTTCTTTTCGTGTGCACGGGAAACCAGTGCCGGAGTCCCGTGGCGCAGGGTATTCTGGAGGCGCTGCTCCGCAAACTGGGCCGGTCCGACATCGAACCCGATTCCGCGGGCACGCACGCGGCACAACCGTTTCCGCCGCTTGAAGAGGCCGTGGAACTGGCGAGGGAGCACGGTGCGGATATCGCGCACATCCGGTCCAAGGCGTGCACGGCCGACCTGGTCAACCAGGCGGACCTGGTTCTTGTCATGGGGCATCTGCACCGCGCCGTCATCGCGGCGGCCGTCCCTTTGGCCAGGGAAAAGACGTTTCTGCTGAAAACCTACGGGCGAAACGCGAACGATTACGATTTTGAAGCCGAAATCGGCGATCCCACGGGAGGCGAGCCCGAAGGGTACCGTTTCTGCTACGAAGAACTGGAAGGGGAAGTCAACAGGATATTGCCTTTTCTGATCGACGGGGCCGCCCGAAAACATGAATAAGGAATGCGAATCATACGGACGGATTTTGATCGTTCGCACCGACCGCATCGGCGATGTGGTGCTTTCGCTTCCCGTTGTCTCGGCCCTGCGCCGGGCTTTTCCATCGTCGCACCTCGCCATGCTGGTCCATCCCCGCGTGAAGGAAGTGGTTTCGGAACAGCCCGACCTGGATGCCGTTCTTTACGACGGTCCGGACCACCTGGGTGTGCGCGGTTTTTTCCGCCTGGTCCGCAGCCTGAAGAACGAACGATTCGCCGCCGCCGTCGCCCTTCATCCGACACTGCGGCTCGCGCTGGCGCTCGCGCTGGCGCGCATTCCGGTCAGGGTGGGAACGGGCTACCGGGCGTATTCCTTTCTGTTCAACCGGCGCGCGTACGAACACCGCAAACATTCAGAGAAGCACGAGGCTGAATACAATCTGTCGCTGGCCCGGCGTCTGGGAGAAGTGACCGGGGATGTGGAATTCAGGCTGTCCATTCCCCGCGGCGCCGAAAACGCGGTAGACGCGTTTTTATCGGAAGCATTTCCGACCGGATGCAGGCCGCTCATTGTCATCCATCCCGGAAGCCGCGGCTCTTCGCTCGACTGGCCCGTGGAATCGTTTTCGCGGCTTGCGGCCGGGCTGATGCGCTGCGCCGGCGCCTGCATCGTGGTCAGCGGCAGTCCCAGCGAAACCCCGCTGGCGGAAAGGGTGATCTCGGGAATCCCAGGGAAAATCGCGCAGGCCGCCGACCGGTTCAGCATCAAGGAAATGACGGCCCTTTTCGGGCGCGCGGACCTGTTCATTTCCAACAACACGGGTCCGCTGCATCTGGCCAGGGCCATGGGCACGGAAGTCATCGGGCTGTATCCGCCGTTGAGGCCGGTCAGCCCGAGGCGCTGGGGCCCTTACGCCAGGCCCGACAGCGTTTTGGTTCCCGACCTGCCCGAGTGTAAATCATGCAAGGGCAGCAGGTGTTCCCGATGGAATTGCATGAAAACCATCACGGTCGAAACTGTTTTGGAGCTGGCGTTGAAAAAGCTGTCGAAGAAAAATTCAGAGTTGAAACAAATGGGAAGAGAATGGTAACAGGGAATAATTGATTGGTACCGGGTACTCGGCACTCGGTTTTCGGAACTTAAAAACCGGAACCAAAATACTCTAATGACGAGACCGCAAAATGGAAAAAAACTTCTTTAATAGCATCTTGCTTTTAATCGCGTTCATCCTTCTGGCGCAGGCGGGCCGGGCTCAGGACGCCGCCTTGGATTCCGCCCGGACGGCCGTTCAGGACAGCGTCGCCAAAACGGTTTCGAATTCCACCGAGGCGCCGGACGGCAGCGTCCAGGTTTTCAGAAAAATGGACAACACCGCCTTTGCCGTGGGCGAGCGCCTGATTTTTGAAATCGCCTACGGCATGATCAAGGCCGGAACATCGATCATGGGTATTCCCGACACGGTGCAGTTGCACGGACGGCCCTGCTACCACATCGTCACCACGGCCGAATCGAATTCGTTTTTCTCGAACATATTCAAGGTGCGCGACCGGGTGGAATCGGTCATGGACATGGATGGGCTGTTCTCCTGGAGGTTCGAAAAACACCTCAGGGAGGGTAAATTCAGGTCGGACCGTTATGAAGTGTACGACCCCTTTCTGCACAAAGCCTACGCCAAGAGCGACACGTTCGACGTGCCCCCGTACGTGCAGGACATCCTTTCGTCCTTTTATTTTTCGCGGACGCTTCCGCTTGAAATCGGACGTTCGTACGACATCGACAATTTCGCCGACGGGCGGGTCTATCCCTTGAGGATTGTGGTGCACAAAAAGGAAAGGGTGAAGGTGCCGGCCGGGACGTTCGACTGCATCGTGGTGGAGCCGGTTCTGCGGAGCGAGGGAATTTTCAAGCAGACCGGGAAGCTCACCATCTGGGTGACGGACGACGCCCGCCGCATGCCGGTGCTGATGAAAAGCAAGATATTCATCGGATCCATCGACGCGAGGCTCAAACATTTCGTTTTCTGAATCCAGGCCAATTCGCCGCGAAAATAAAGGAAAATACATGTCGCGCTACAAGGAAATCGACCTGACCCTGATCAAGACCCTGTCCATCCGGAACCGGAAAAGCAAGATGGAAACCCGTTTGGCGGGCAAGCCGGTTGCTGCGGGCGTTTCGTTCCTCGATTTCTGGGAGAGTCTGCCCCGCGTTCTGGCCGTCCGCGAAATGGACGGGCTGGCCGACGCCGTCGTTCGGGCCGTCCGGAACAAGAAGGCCGTTCTGTTCATGATGGGCGCCCATGTGGTGAAGGTGGGGATATCCCCCGTCGTGTCGGACTGGATGGAAAAGGGCGTTCTTCGCGGAATCGCGCTCAACGGGGCCGGAGCGGTGCATGACGTGGAAATGGCCTATTTCGGCGCCACGTCCGAGGACGTGGCCGAAGCGTTGAAGGACGGATCCTTCGGCATGGCGAAGGAGACGGCGGACATCATCAACGGCGCCGTCCGGGCGGGTCTGAAGGACAGGCTGGGATTCGGGGAGGCCCTGGGCAGGAAGGTGCTGGAAGACAACCCCGCCCATGCCGGGGACAGCCTTCTGGGGCGCGCCTTCCGACTCGGAATTCCGGCCACCGTCCACGTCGCTCTGGGCACGGACATCGTGCACCAGCATCCTTCCGCCGACGGAGCGGCCATCGGAGACGCCAGCATGCGGGATTTTCGCATCTTCTCAAACCTGGTTTCCGAACTGAACGAAGGCGGCGTGGCGCTGCTTTTCGGCTCGGCGGTGGTATTGCCGGAAGTGTTTCTCAAGGCGCTGACGGTGGCCCGAAACGTATACGGGAGCGTCGCGGATTTCACCACGGCGAATTTCGATATGATCAGGCAGTACCGGTCCATGGTGAATGTCGTGGAGCGCCCGACAAGGGACGGGGGAAAAGGTTTCCATTTTACCGGGCACCACGAATTGATGCTGCCGCTGCTTGCGGCCGTGGTGAACGAGAAGCTGGCATCGGACGGGAAATAAACTGAAATTCTCATTCAATTCAAGGGAGGCAGCGATGAACAAATGGTCTGTGTTGTGGGCGCTCGCGGCGGCGGCCCTGATCGCCTTCGGTTCGTATTTCTTCATCGGCCAGTACCAGCCGCTCAAGCAGCAGCTCCAGGAAGCGCTCCAGGATAACGACGGCTTGCAGCAGGAACTGCAGATCGTCCAGCAGGAACTCAACAAAAGGGTGTCGGAATTGTCCCAAACCGTCGCGTCCAAGCAGGCCGAGATCCAGACCGTGCAGTCCACCAAGGATTCGCTGATCGCGGCCATGCAGGATGAAATCAAGAAGAACCAGATTCAGGTCACGCAGATGGCCGACCGGCTCAAGCTCAGCATCGTG
>JBFZEN010000318.1:0-8251 GCA_041306805.1 bacterium | reverse complement strand
GTGGAAAAAAACTGCAACTGAAGGGTTGATCCCGTGAAACAGGCAAAACGGTTGGTCCATGTTTATACCGGCGACGGCAAAGGCAAAACCACGGCGGCCATGGGATTGGTTTTGAGGGCCTGCGGACAGGGCTGGCGCGTTCTCGTCATCCAGTTCATGAAGAACCGGAACGGCTGCGGGGAACAGAAAATCGCCGACTGCATCCCGAATTTCAAATTGATGCGGTTCGGTCTTCCGGGCCTGGTGAAACCGGGATCGCCTTCCGATGAAGACGTCCGTGAAGCTGAAAATGCTTTTTCCGAAGCCAGAGATTCCGTCCTTTCGGGCCGGTACGACATGGTTGTTCTGGACGAGCTGAACGTGGCGGTGGATTATGGACTGGTTCCGATTGAAAAGGTGCTGCAGCTTGTCCGGAGCAGGCCAGATTCAGTCGAGCTCGTCCTGACGGGAAGGAATGCCCACCCTGGTTTGATCGAATTGGCGGATTATGCGAGCGAGATCCATGAACTCAAGCACCCGTATCCACAGGATACCTCGGCGAGGGAGGGAATAGAGTATTGAAGGATGACAGAAAGAAAAACCGGAGAATGCCATGAGTGTGCGTCCTGAAAATATCGACTGGTCTTTTTACGGAATCGTGGATAAGGCATGGCTCGGCGGGAAATCCGCAGGTGCGGTCACCGAATCATTGATACGCGGCGGCGCGGGAATCATACAGTACAGAGACAAAACCTCCGGCGATGAAGAATTCATCAGGTCTGCATTGGAAGTCCGACGTAAAACCTTGAAGCACGGCGTGCCTTTCATTGTCAACGACAGGGTCGACATCGCCCTCGGCGTGAAGGCGGACGGCGTGCATATGGGAAGCCGCGATATAGCCGCCGCAAAGGTCAGAAATAGAATCAGGAAGGACATGATTCTGGGGATATCCGTCGGAAACTGGGATGAATTCCTGGCCTCCGGCAATGCGTATTACCTCGGCGTGGGGGCGCTTTTCTCCACCGATACAAAAACCGATGCCGAGTTGGCCGGTTTGGAACTGGTCCGGCGCATTCGCCCCCAAACCAAAGTCCCGATCGTGGGCATAGGCGGCATCACGATTGAAAAAGTGATTTCAGCATTGCAGGCCGGATGCGACGGTGTGGCCGCCATTTCCGCCGTTCTCGAGAACAGCGACATTGAATGGGCCGCCCGGCGATTCTACGAAGCCGTTCTGTCGTTCAAACAAAAACAGCCAAAATGAGGCGGCGGGACTCATGTTGAAAGACTATCAGGCCATCATCGAAAAGGCCCTGGCCAAAGGGAGAAGGCGTTTCGCCGTGGCCGGCGCGCATGGACGGGAAGTCGTCGAAGCCTGCGTGCGCGCCAGCCAGATGGGGATCATGGAACCCATACTAATCGGACCGGCGCAGGCCATACGTTCGTTTGCCGACGACGGGTGCCTTCAAATCGGCGGTTTGCGCATTATCGACACGGCCGAAGACGGGGCCATTGCCGAAAAAGCGGCCGAACTGGTGCACCTGAATGAAGCCGACGCCGTCATGAAAGGCAACATTTCAACGCCGGTGGTGCTGAAGGCGGTTCTGGACAAGCGGTTCGGTCTCCGGATGGGAAATCTGTTCAGCCACATCGCCTTGATGGAGGTCCCCGCATACCATAAATTGATCCTGATCACCGATTCGGGCATGGTGATCAGGCCCACGCTGAAGCAGAAAATGCACATACTCCAAAACGCCATCCGCCTCATCGGCCGACTGGGGGTGGATTCTCCCAAGGTCGCCGTACTGGCCGCCATAGAAAAATCCAATCCCGACATGCCCGAAACCACCGATGCGCTGCAACTGGTCGAAATGGCGAAAAACGGAGTTTTCGGACAAGCCGTCGTGGAAGGCCCCATGGCGCTCGACATGGCATTTTCCGCCGAATCCTCCAGAATTAAAAACTTCGAAAGCAAAGTGGCGGGAGATCCCGACATCCTTCTCATGCCGGACATCGCCAGCGGGAACATATTCGCGAAGGGGCTGGTGTACCTGGCCAACGCCAAGATCAGCGGCATCGTGGTGGGGGCCAAAATGCCCATCGTGTTGATTTCCCGGGCTGAAAAGGCGGAAACCTGGATACGGTCCATCGCGTTGGCCAACGTGGTATCATAAATCGCAATGAAGCGGCGGCAACGATCTGAAAGCAAAATGTAAAAATCAAAATGGAATAAGCGCCTTGTCCTTATTCAACAAAGGAATCGTATGATCATTCACACCGATTGCAGGAAATATCGCGGGGATATCCCCTGCAGACCCCATAAAGCGGAAGGTGTTCATTGCGACGGCTGTCCGCATTACGATCCTATCAGCGGGAAAATTCTGATCATCAAACTCGGCGCCATCGGCGACGTGATACGCACCACGCCTCTGTTGAGAAAATTGAGGGAAGTCCATCCGAAGGCCGTATTGCACTGGCTTACCAAGACGCCCGACGCGGTCCCCGCCTCCCTGGTGGACCGTATTTTTCAATACCGCACGGAGGATGTGGAAACCATCAAGGCCGCGCCGTACGACATTCTGTTCAATCTCGACAAGGACCTCGATGCCTGCGCCCTGGCCAATGCCGTCCAGGCAAAAGAGAAGAAAGGTTTCATACTGAAAGACGGACATTGCTGGCCCGTCGACGAAGCCGCCCGCCGGAAATGGATCACGGGATTATTCGACGACGAGAACCGCAAGAATCTCAAAAGTTATCCCCAGGAGCTGTTCGAGATATGCGGTTTTGAATTCCGGGGGGAAGAGTACGTCATGGAATTCGGTGCCAAAAAATCGTGGCGTCTGCCGGGGCAAAAGCCAGTGATCGGATTGAACACGGGGTGCGGGGCAAGATGGAAGACGAGGTTGTGGCCCGACGCCCACTGGGTCAGCCTGGCGCGAAAACTGGCGAGGGCAAAATACACCGTCCTGTTTCTGGGCGGCGAACAGGAACACGAAAAAAACAGGAAATTGGCCCGTTTGTCCGGAGCCCTGTACAAGGGACATTTCCCGCTTCCCGAATTCGCGGATTTGATGAACCAGTGCGACCTCGTGGTCACGGCGGTCACCATGGCCCTGCACATCGCCGTCGGATTGAAAAAAAAGGTGGTGCTGTTCAACAACATATTCAATCCGCATGAATTCGAATTGTACGGCCGGGGCGTCATCATGGAACCCGGCAGGGAATGCCAGGGCTGTTTCATGAACGATTGCCCTGAAATCTGCATGGGCATGATCAAACCCGAAGCCGTATTCGAAAAAATCATCCGTTTGACCCGGTCGTGAAAAATCCCTTCCCCGGATTCATCCATCATGGCGCAAACCGCGACTCCGGTGCCCGGTATCGCGCAAGAAAGAGACGGCTTTCGGTGTTCCATCGGCAATGCATTGAAAGCCGTTAATCTTTCCGGAGCGTCCTCCCCTTGAGAACAAAAAACACGCTTCAGTCACTCCTCGGCTGCGCGGTCGCCGCTTTCCTGGCTCTGGTTCTGCCGGGTCCGGCCGCGGCGGACGGCGTGCGCAGCCTCATGCCCAAGAAGGCCATCCCTTTTCAGAAGTCCATATACACGCCTCCCGAATTTTCGCTTTTGCCTCTCGGAGACATCCTTTCACTCGTCAAAAAGGCCGACTCGGGCAATCCGCTCGCACAGCACGAATTGGGGCTGCGTTACCTCATCGGGAAACAATTTTCGCCCGACACGGCCAAAGCCGCCTACTGGATAGGGAAAGCGGCCGACCACAACCTCATTTCGGCGCATTACAACATGGGAATCATGCTGAACCAGGGGTGGGGCCTGCCGTGGAATCCCTTCAAGGCGTACAAGCATTTTCAGTATGCCGCCCTGCACGGCATGATGGAAGCCAGGTACGTCTACGCGCTGATGCTGGCTGAAAACCTGGTGGTTGCGAGAAACGACTCCGAGGCGTACCGCTGGCTCGCCATGTCCGCCGACTCAGGATACGCCCCCGCCCGGGAGGTGCTGGCCGAGTTTTACAGGAGGGCCATCGAAGCCGGACAATCGGTAACGGCGGACGGAAACCGGGCCTCACGGGGAAAATCCGTGTCCGCCGCGGATGGGCAGGATGCCGATCCCGATTCTTCCGCAGGCGCAGCCGGCCGGTCGAACGACGCGGAGCTGCTGAAGGAAACCCTTATCGAATTGCGTTCAGACGATTCGAATCATGCGGGCGATGCGGGGTTCGCGTCTGATGAAGAGGAGGACATCGAAGGAATGTTCAAGGCGGTCTGCGCCGCCGCGGAGGCCGGAAGTCCCGAGGCGCTGGCGCTGATGGGCCGCTGGGCGGAAACGGGCACCCTCATTGAGCGAAACGAGATCTCAGCTTCGGTTTATTATCTGCGGGCGATGCGGAACCATTCGACCCGCGCCCCGATGATGATCTTCGATCTGACGCGCCGCGAGGGTTATTTTGAGCGCCTGAAAGAGCGGATCGCCGCGAACGATCCCGCCGCAAAATTCGTAGGGGCGAAACTGGCCGCAAGCGGGCTGGACGAACCATTGCCGCAGGCTCAGGTGTTGGAGCTCCTCGAAACGGCGGCTTCGTGCCGTTACAATGAAGCCATGGTCGAGCTGGGATTGTCGTATTATTCGGGAAGGGGAGTGGCCGCCGACAGGAAAAAAGCGAAATCCCTTTTTAAAACGGCGGCGGATGCGGGCCACAGAGAAGCCCTGATCCGTCTCTGGATGATGGAGCTCGGCGAGAAGGAAGACAGCCCCCCCTCCGCGCTGGTCGACAGCCTGAGGCGCGCCAGCAGCGACGGTTCCATTCTCGCGCAAACCATGATGGGGTATTGCTGTCAGAAAGGGTCCGGAACGATCAAAAATATTCCCCGGGCGGTTTATTATTACCGCAAGGCCGCGTACCGCGGAAGCAATGCCGCCTACGCAGCATTGCGGGAGATGGTCGACGCCATCCGGCCCGAAGATCCTGAATTCCAGATCGTGGAATAGCCCCCGCCTTATTCCTCTTTTCGCGCCGGGCCGTCCTGCGGCGCGTCTCCCAAGAACAGATCAAGCGCTTTTTCAAGCTCCCGAACGTCGATGCGCGTGTTTTTACACGGGCCTTCCGGCCTGATGTTCGGTATGCCGATGATGGGGATGTCGGCGGTCAGGTCCTTGATGCCGCTCAGCAGATCCCTCTCGCAGGCGATGCCGATGACGGCGCGCGGCTTTTTTTCCGCGACAAGCCGCCTGGCGAGTTCGCCTCCGGGCACGATGTAAACGGGCGTGTTCCTGTTTTCGGCCAGCGATTGAATCTGGTTCTGAACGTCTTTATGAAGGCAGCGGGGAAGCAGGATCAGCAGGCTGTTGGGTCCGATCTTTCTCGGACGGACGCCGGTCAGCGCGTTGCTGACCTGGACGAAGGAGTTCGCCATTTTGTCGTGGGGAATGCCGAGTTTCTTCCCGAAGCGCAGAATCAGGGGAAGGATGAACGCCACCGAAATCTCTTTCTTCCCGAAACGCAACAGAAGGTCTTTGTTGAAAAAGATGGAAAGGGCAATCAGCAGGAACCAGACGAAAAAGAAGGCACACAGCGCCAGCCAGGACCACAGGACGGCTCCGGAGAAAAAACGATGCAGTTCGTTCAACCGGGGAGAAATCAGGTACCAGATGCCGATGCCGATGAGGCAGACGAAAAGGATGCTCGACAGAAAAAGAGTCAGGAAAATCCGTTTGCCGGTTTCCGCGTTCTGGATGCAGGGTTCCAGATCGCCTTCCCAGTTTTTCCATTCATCCCCAAGCCGCCTGTCGCGGATTTGAACGATGCGGCTAGGCATGAAACAACGGCCGCCTGCCCGGACTTATCCGCAATGAGAATAACCGCAGTCGCGGCATATGTTGCAGCCGCTGTCCGCGTGCAGCGTACCGCCGCATTCGGGGCATTCGGGGCCCGATGGAATAAGTTTCTTTTCCTCGGGTTCGGCGTGGAACAGGGACGCCGGCTTGGGCGCGGTGTCGCCTTTCTTCTTGCCGAATTCCGAAATAAGGATCTGACCGATACCGTCGGGCACCGATTTGACAAGAGTGCCTTCGTTCCAAATGGGACGCGAACCCGTGATGCCCATCAGCGTCTGGCTGAGTTCCTCGACGCTGACGCCCTTCTGAAGGCCGATGGAAATCAGACGTCCGATGGCTTCGGCCAGCGCGGCCGTGTCGCCTCCGCTTTTGCCGATATTCGCGAATACCTCGATAGGCGCGCTGGATTCGTCCATATTGATGGTCACGTACAGCGAACCCTGCCCCGTGTTGAGCTTGGTGGTGAATCCGTGCAGCACGCGCGGCCTCACCTTGACCGAAGGAACATCTTCGGTCCCGTTTTTCTGGGACAGTCCCTTGTTTAAAACCTGCTTGTCCCGGCTGCCGTCGCGATAAATCGTCACTCCCTTGCAGCCGAGATCGTGGGCAAGCTTGTACACCTTGGCCACGTCCTCGATCGAAGACTTGTTCGGAAAATTAACGGTTTTGGATACGGCATTGTCGGTGTGCGACTGAAAAGCGGCCTGCATGCGGATATGCCATTCGGGCGACACGTCGTGCGCCGTGGCGAATATGTTCCTCATTTCAGCCGGTATCTCTTCGAACCCCTCGACCGAACCCTTGGCCGCGACCTTGCGCATCAGTTCTTCCGTGTAGAGGCCCTCTTTTTTCATTCTTTCCAGAAAAGGCGGGTGGATTTCGGGAAGCTTGTCGTCGTCCATGACGTGGCGAACGAAAGACAGGGCGTACAACGGCTCGACGCCGCTGGAACATCCCGCGATGATGCTGATGGTGCCCGTAGGAGCGATGGTGGTGCGCGTGGCGTTGCGGAGTTTCGGTTCGCCGCGCAAGGCGGATGCACAGCGCGGAAAAGCGGGGAATTCGCCGCGTTTCAGGGCCAGTTCCTGCGACTTTTTCTTGGCCTCGTCGTTGATGAACTTCATGAGCTTCGAGGCCAGATCGATGGCTTCGTTCGAGTTGTACGGGATGTCGAGGTCGATCAGCATGTCGGCGAAGCCCATGACGCCCAATCCGATTTTTCTTGTCGATTTGGTCGTCTTTTCGATCTGGGGCAGGGGAAACTTGTTCATGTCGATCACGTTGTCCAGAAAATGCACGGCCGTCCGGACCGTGCACAGCAGTCTTTCGTAATCGATCTCGGCCTTGTCGCCGGTCCGCCTGATCATCTTCGCGAGGTTGATGGATCCGAGGTTGCACGATTCGAACGGCAGCAGAGGCTGCTCGCCGCACGGATTGGTCGATTCGATCGTGCCGAGATGGGGCGTGGGATTGTCGCGGTTGATCCGATCGATGAAAACGACGCCGGGATCTCCGTTCTCCCACGCGTGCTGGACAATTTCCTCAAAGACGGTTTTGGCCTTGAGTGATCCGGCCTTTTCATGGTTGTGCGTATTGACGAGATGGTATTCGCCGTCCTCCTCGAGCGCCTTCCAGAACGACTCCGTAACGGCCACTGATATGTTGAAATTGTTCAGATGTTCGCTGTTTTCCTTGGCATGGATGAAATCCATAATATCGGGATGGTCGATGCGGAGTATCGCCATGTTGGCGCCCCGGCGCGTGCCGCCCTGTTTGACGGTTTCCGTGGCCGCGTCGAACACCTGCATGAAGGAAATCGGTCCCGAGGCGATGCCCTTGGTGGAGCAGACGATGTCGTTCTTCGGACGGATCTGCGAGAAAGAGAACCCCGTCCCCCCGCCCGATTTGTGTATCAGCGCCGTGTATTTGACCGCGTCGAAAATCGATTCCATGGAATCGCCGACGGGCAAAACGAAACAGGCCGAGAGCTGCTGGAGTTCCCGTCCGGCGTTCATCAACGTGGGCGAATTGGGCATGAATTCGAGATTGGCCATCATCGAGAAAAAGGCCGATTCGGTTTTTCTCAAATTCGAATTCGGATCGTAGATGAGATCCGCCTGGGCGATGAACATGGCCACACGGCGGAAAAGCTGCGTGGGCGTCTCAACCACGTCCCCGTTCTCGTTCTTTCTAAGATAACGCCTTTCAAGAACCTTGATGGCGTTGTCCGATAGGGCCACCTGCGAAGGAACTTCCGGTTCCGGCAGGTCTTCGGGGAGCGGCGACGCCGGGATTTCCTCGAGTTCGAAAACGTTCTCTTTTTCAAAAAGCGCCTTGGAAACAGGCTTTTTGACGTTGTCGTCTTCGCCGAAAAGGTCTTCATTTAAAAGCATCAAAGTGCTTTTAGAACCGTCTTTC
>JBFZEN010000317.1:0-2519 GCA_041306805.1 bacterium | reverse complement strand
GGGAGAAACCCGCGACATCGTCATCGGCCGGGCCGACTGCAACAAGGATAATTGGACCCGGATCTCGAATTCGTTCTTCGTGCCTGAACAGGCCGAAAAAACCGGCATAGACCTCGTCATCAAAACCGCCTGGGGGCGAATCGCGTTCCTGGTGGATGACGTCGAGCTTCGCCCTGAATTGTCCATCGCCGTGAACCGCCCGTTCCCGCAGGCCGGCCCGGAGCTTGTTTTCCATATCGGCCCGCGAACCGACGAACGGGGCACGGTTCAGGTGAGGGCACAGTGCTTCGACCCCAGCAGCCAGCCGGTTCAAAAATGGGAAGGATCCCTGGATGCCCCGATGGCACCGGCTTTGCCCCCCGGATTCTACCGTGTCGCGGCTGATGTCCATGATTTGGACGGCCGCCTGTTCAGAGCCGAAAAAATATTCCATGTCGGCGCCTTGCCCCGGCTGGTGAAAAGCCTCGATGACAAGACCGGGAAAATTCTGCTTTCAGAAACACTGGCACGTTATCACGGATGGATTCGATACCTTCAGTACCGGTCTTCCGATTTCAGCGGGCGCGACGGCGATGAATCGGACCGCGCGCTTCAGGCCCTTTTCAGGCTCGACACATGGACCCGGACCATCATGGACAATCCCGCGGTCCTCGACACGCTGAGCGGTGTGCATGAATGGGCCTATCTTTCCCGCGTCGACGATTCCGGCCAGCCATTCAAAATCGCCGTTCCCACAGGGTATGACGCAGCCAGGCAATACCCCCTGATTGTCGTCATGCACGGTTACGGGGGCAACCATATGGAGTATTCGGGCGGCGTCCGGAGCAATCCCGGTTATTTTCAGCTCGACGTGCTGGGCCGGGGGCGCGGCGGCGGCTACCGGAATCTCTCCGAATCGGACGTGCTCGACGCGGTCGATTATGTGCGTGAAAACTGGAGCATCGACGACGACCGGATACACCCGACGGGCGCAAGCATGGGCGGAGGCGGGACTTTCCTGATGGCCACGCGCTATCCGGATCGCTGGGCCTCGGGCCGGCCGGTTTGCGGGTATGGGCTGGATCTCCCGATTGCGAACGCGCTGCATGTGCCTTTCTATTCCACCCACAGCGTGGATGATCCTTCGGTTGCCGTGCTGTCTTCACGGGCGCCACTCAAAAAACTGTCCGGGCTTGGCGGTCAGGTCGTTATTGACGAAACCATCGGGCTTCAACACGCGGCCTGGAATTATACCGAGGGAAACGACCGGGCATTCAAGTGGATGTTCAGCCAGGTCCGTCCCGACTGGCGCGATGTCCGGCACATCGATTTCACGGCCGTCGACCGTTTGTCTTGCAAGGCGTATTGGCTGAAGATCGGGGAATGGGGCGGTAATCCCGGACCGGCCAGGTTCAAGGCCTCGGCAGGTTTGGATAATCAGCTTTATCTCTCCCTCGATAACATATGGACGTTGACTATCAATGTATCCCGGTCTCCCTTCGAGCCCGGCCAGGCGTTGAAAATTTCCGTCAATGCGGGCAGATTCATCACCATGGAAGCGCCGTTACCCGATTCTATTTTCGTGACCTTAAAAGACGGAGCATGGTCCGCCGTCACCCGCGCGGACGGACCGTTTTCCTTCGAACTTCATACGCCCGGCGGCGTCCACAACCTGTACCACCACGACCCGCTCTTGATCGTGTACGGCACCGGTGGAAATGACAAGGCCCGGCAGGCCATGGAATCGGCGGCCGCAGCGGCCAGCAAGAGTTACAATCCCATGTGGGTCGGGGAAGGCGGAGACATCAAGGAAGGCGTGCCCGGCCATCATCTGCTGTACGGCCGGTTGAAGATGAAGCCCGACTCGGCCGTCACTGAAATGGACATGAAAAACTGCCACCTGCTGCTGATCGGCCGCGCGCATGAAAACGGCATCGTCCGTAAAATGGGGCCCCGGCTGCCGGTCCAATTCGGGAAGGACATCGTGTGCTCCGACAGCGTCCGGTTCGAGGGCGAAAAGGCGGTCATGGGCCTCTATTTCTATAATCCGCTTTCTCCCCATCGGCTGATCTACTGGGTTGCGGCCGATTCACCGGACTCGTATAAGCCGTATCCTCTCCTTTTCCAACTCCAGGAAAATCCGAACGGAATGGACTTTTTTGTGGTTCGTGAAGATCCTTTTCAAATAATCAAGGTCCGTCATTTCGACAGCAGGTGGAACTGGTCCGATCCGTTCAAAAATTCGGCCTATATTCCGGAACAGGAAATCCATTTCGGCGACCTGTTCCGGAAGATGGCTGAATCGATCAGGTCGGCGACCAATTCTGATTTCACCCTCATGTCCGTCAATGCCCCCGAACCGCTTCAGGCGGGCGTGCCCGGATTGCTGCAATGGGCCGACATCGCTTCCCTGTTTGCATCGGCGCCCATCGCCGTGATGGAAATCAAGGGCTCGATTCTGCTTTCCCACCAGCAGGGTTTTTCGGCCGCGGGAAACCGGATCCGCCTTTACCCCCCGGGCGTCGAAAAAACGGATCCGG
>JBFZEN010000316.1:0-3123 GCA_041306805.1 bacterium | reverse complement strand
GTGGAAAAGGCCATACACCAGGGCATGTTCTCGTATTATGCCGGGTTGAACAGCCTCGGTTGGATTGAATTTGACAGGAATCACTGCGAATCGGGTCTGTCCCTTTTCAGAAAGGGGCTTGAAAAGTATCCGGACAGCCGCTTGTTTTTATGGGGCGAAGCCGACTGTCTTTTCCGTCTGAACCGAATGAACGAAGCCGCCGCGGTTTACGAAAAGCTGCTTGCATCCATCAGAGGCGATCGAATCTCCAATCCCGTGAATGAAATCGAATGCCGCGTCAAGCTGGCTCTTGCCTATGAAAAACTGTCATGTCCGGAATCGGCTTTGGTTCACAGCGATGCGGTTCTTCTCATGAAAATCGACTCGAAAACAGCAAAGAAGACCGAAAAACAACGTCAAACCGCGCTTGAAATCAGAAACCGATGCGCAGAAAAAGAATAAAAATACACGACGCACGGCCGCCGAAGAACGAACCGGAATGTTCGAACCGCGTCCGTTGTCCGTTTTTCATGCCGTGGCTCACGATCTGGCGCGCCGGCATCCTTTTGATCGTGATCGGATGCGCTGTTCAGGCTGCGGAGGCGGTCCGGCCGGGCGATCTGGAGGCAAAACTGAGGGGGGATATAGCGGACAACCGTCTGGACGATGTTTCCAGGGTCGAAGCCGCCTTCATTCTTTCGGGGTGCGAGTCCCGGGACACGCTCGACGCCTGCCTGGGCTGGTATCAATCGGTTCTGCAAAGCATACGCGATTTTCATTTCGATCCGTTTGACCGCATCGGATCGGCAGGCAAAACATTTGCCTACCTGCACTCCACATGGCTCCTCGATTATGAAAAGGAATCCACATCCCTTCTGGACATCCGCGGGCGGAAGGCGTTCAACTGCGTATCGGCCACCATTCTCTATAACATACTCTGCGAGGATCTGGGCTGGTCCACCGAGGCATTCGAAACACCAACCCATGTATACACGATTTTCACGAATTTCACCCAGGACGTCATGGTTGAAAACACGACGCCCATGGGATTCGACATCATCAAAAACCTGCAGGCCTATTCCCGTTTTCTTCTGCAGTATTATCCGCAGAATCAGGCACTGCAGATCGGGCTGGACCACGTATACGCCCACGAAAACAGCCGCGGCAGAAGGATAGACAACACCGAGCTGCTCGGCCTTCTGGCTTACAACCGCGCCTTTATGGCCGAACGAAAGGGAGATTACGCGAACGCCTATGGCATGGTCATTTTCGCACAGCAGTTCAACGGCGATTCACGGTCGAACATTGATTTCGAAATCGGATTGTTCGGCAAGTGGGGCGAAAAATTATACCAGGCGTTCCGATATGACGAGGCCCTAAACGTGTATCTCCGCGGTGCAGAGCGGTATCCCGATATTTCCGATTTCCAGTCGAATGCGCGGGCCTCATTTTTGAGGGGTTTGATGGCGTCGTGGAAAGAGAAAAACTGGGAAAGCAGCCTCAAGCTGGGCAGTCACCTTCCTCCGGACGGTTTGCTGAATCAGAATGATGTCCGGAATATCATCCGGCTTTTTCAGAACTGGACCGCCTATTTCTCCGAAACCAACCGGGCGGCGGAAGCGGCCGAAGCGGACCGGTTGTGCAAAACCGTCTGGAAAGAATGGGATGAATCGAATCCATGACGGATGCATCCTTATAAAATAAAGGAACGAGACAGGTTGTATCCATGACGGATGCATCCTTATAAGATGAAGGAACGAGGCAGGTTGTATCCATGACGGATGCATTCCTAAAAACGGTCGCCATAGCGCCGGGAATTGTCCTGGATCCCTCGGCGCTGGAGTGGGAATTCGTCCGTTCGTCGGGGCCGGGCGGACAGAACGTGAACAAAGTGGCCACGGCCGTTCAGCTCAGATTCAAAGTCCTTGATGCTCCTTCACTTCCCGAAGACGTGCGGTCGCGACTGGTTCAACTCGCCGGGCGACGGATCAATTCGGAGGGTTTTCTGGTCATCCATGCCCGCAGGTTCCGTTCCCAGAGGAAAAACAGGGAAGATGCCTTTGAGCGGCTGGTCGAATGGCTGGAAAAAGCGGTCCGAAAGCCCGACATTCAACATAAACGGAAAACCAGGCCGAGCATGGCGGCCAGACAGAAACGGCTGGATGAAAAGAAAAAAAGGGCCGAAGTGAAACGAAGGCGCGAAGCCCCGAAAATCATCGATTAAAGATCTCTGATCCGTTTTTTTCATGTTTCTAAACGGCTGATTCCAGTAATATTGAGCCGGTTTTTTTATCTGCTGCGCCTGAAATCTACAAAATCCTGTTGATTTCTGGTATTTGAAACGTTAAATTAGACCTTATTGGAAACGTTTGCGGAAAATTTAACCGATCTCATTAAAAATAAGGTAAGTCTATGAAATTTGGTCACTTCGACAATGCAAAACGAGAATACGTGATTGAAAATCCTGAAACCCCCATGCCATGGATCAATTATCTTGGAATGGAATCATTTTTCGGCATGATTTCGAATACGGGCGCCGGATATTCTTTTATGATCGATGCCAGAAAGCTGCGCATCACTCGATACCGTTACAACAATGTTCCCATGGACGGCGGCGGCCGCCACTTTTATGTCAGAAACAACAAGACAGGCGCCTTCTGGTCGCCGGGCTGGCTGCCGGCAAAACAGCCCCTCGATTTTTATGAATGCAGGCACGGCCAGGGTTATTCCGTGATTACGGGCGAGAAGGACGGCATCCGTGTATCCACGCGGTTCTTCGTTCCCGTCGATGCCACGCTTGAGGTTTGGGAAACGGATGTCGAGAACAGGTCGAATGAAGAAAAACAGATCAGTCTTTTTTCTTTTGTCGAATTCTGCCTCTGGGAAGCACTGACCGACGCCACCAACCTGCAACGCACGTTGAACCTGGGCGAGGTCGAAGTCGATAAAAACGTCATTTATCACAAGACGGAATACCGGGAGCGCCGCAACCATTTCGCCTTTTTCGCGGTGAGCGAGGATCCCTCTGGTTTTGACACCGACCGGGACGCCTTTCTCGGCCCCTACAACGGGTTTCACGATCCGGAAGCCGTGCGGGAAGGCAAATCGAAAAACTCCCTGGCCTGCGGATGGAATCCCTGCGGA
>JBFZEN010000315.1:0-13636 GCA_041306805.1 bacterium | reverse complement strand
AACGTCCGCTTTCAATTCGAACGATACCAGAAACCGCGTGGTGAAATTGCCCTCGATGAATGCCGCACTTCTCATCACCTGTCTGTGGAACGGAATGGTCGTCGGCACCCCCTCGATGATGAATTCATCAAGCCCGCGCTGACTGCGCCGGATGGCCTCGTTCCTGTCCACGCCGTACGAGATGAGCTTGGCGATCAGCGAATCATAATACGGAGGGATGTGGTAATGGGCATAGACGTGGGTGTCGACGCGTATCCCCATGCCGCCCGGCGCATGGAAACTGGTGATCTGGCCGGGCGAGGGCCGGAAATCCTTATACGGATCCTCGGCGTTGATGCGGCATTCGATGGCGTGTCCCTTGGCCTCGATGGTCGGATGCAGGTGACGGAAATCCTGGCCGAAAGCGACGATGATCTGCTCTTTGACCAGGTCGACGCCGTACACCATCTCGGTCACGGGATGCTCCACCTGTATCCTCGTGTTCATTTCCATGAAGTAGAACTTGCCGTCGGTGTCCATCAGAAATTCGATGGTTCCCGCGCCCCGGTAGCTGACCGACTCCGCGCCCCGCACTGCGGCCGACAGGAGCCGTTTCCGGATGGCAGGCGTCACGATGGGAGAAGGCGTCTCTTCGATCAGCTTCTGGTGTTTTCTCTGGATCGAGCATTCTCTCTCGCCCAGCGCGATCACGGCGCCCTTGCCGTCGCCCACGAGCTGGACTTCGATGTGGCGCGGATTTTCAAAGTACTTTTCAAGGTACAGGGTGGAGTTGCCGAAGGCGTTCTGGGCCTCGGTCTGGGCGGTGGCGTACGCCAGGTGAAGCTCCTTTTCCTCGCGCACGATGCGGATACCCCTTCCGCCTCCGCCGGCCGCGGCCTTGAGCATGACGGGATAGCCGATTTCTTTGGCCAGGCCCAGGGCCTCCTTCTCGTTCTGAATTCCGCCGTCGCTTCCCGGAATGACGGGAACGCCCGCCTTCCGCATGATGTTTTTCGCGAAAATCTTGTCGCCCATCTGCGAAATCATTTTGGACGTGGGTCCGATAAACACGATGCCGGACGATTCACAGATGTCCGCGAACTGGGCGTTTTCAGCCAGGAATCCGTAACCGGGATGTATGGCGTCGGCGTTTGTGATTTCGGCCGCGCTGATAATGCGGGGGATATTGAGGTAGCTGTGCGCCGGCTGGGGAGGGCCGATGCAGACGGCTTCGTCGGCAAACCGCGTATGCAGGCATTCCCTGTCGGCTTCGGAATACACGGCGACCGTGGCCAGGCCCATTTCCTTGCACGTCCGGATGACGCGGAGGGCGATTTCCCCCCGGTTGGCGATCAGGATTTTATGCATCGGAAGTGGGCATCCTATTTCGGTTCCACGAGGAAGAGCGCCTGGTTGTATTCGACCGGTTTGGCGTTTTCCGTCAGAATCTTCCTGACGACGCCCGAAATTTCTGCTTCGATCTCGTTCATCAGCTTCATGGCTTCGATGATGCACAGCGTCTTGCCCGGTTTGATCTCGTCGCCTTCCCTGACATACGGCTGGGCGTCCGGGGCCGGAGCCCGGTAAAAGGTGCCCACCATAGGCGACCGGATCTCGATGAACCGTTCGGTCTTCTCCTTGGCGTCGGAATCGGACGCGGAGATTTCCTGGGCGATCGCCTCTTTATGAACCTGGGGGAGCGGGTGGGGAGTGGTGTGGATCATCTGGGGCGTGCCGGCGGGAAGGGGAGCGATCTGCCCGGTTTTGCTTTTCGTGATCCGAATCTGGCGGCCTTCTTCCTGGATCTCGATTTCCTCTATGCCGCTTGATTCGACCAGCTTGATCAAACGCTTGATTTCATTGATATCCATTCCGGTTCTCCCTCTGGAGCGGTTATTTCACGCGTTCGACGTATATACCGGTTCGTGTATCCACCCGTATTTCCACACCCTCCTGCAGAAACAGCGGTACCTGTACGACAGCGCCCGACTCCAGGGTAGCGGGTTTGGATCCCCCGCTGGCCGTGTCGCCCTTCACACCGGGGTCGGTTTTAACTACCTTCAGGTTCACAAAAGTAGGCATTTCTACAGTGACCGGCTCATCTTCGCTGTACATCACGTCCACTTCCATGCTCTCCTTCAAATAGAGCGCGGCATCGCCCATGATGGATTCAGGAACGTGCATCTGGTCGTAAGTCTTTGTGTCCATAAATATAAAATCGGCGTCGCTTTTATAAAGAAACTGGATAGTACGCCGGTCCAATCTGACATCTTCGACCTTGTCGCCCGAGCGGTATGTCTTATCGAGCACCCTGCCTGATTTTACGTTTTTCAGCCGAGTCCTCACAAAAGCGCCGCCTTTACCGGGCTTAACATGCTGAAATTCCACCATGGTGTACAAATCGCCTTCAAATTTAATTACCAGTCCGTTTCGGAATTCCGATGTTGAAACCATATTCTCCTCAATGCATGTAAGATGATTTAAAACAAATATTAAAGCACTTATTTGCAAATGGTACTTTTTCAAAACACGGTCTAAATATAACGGATAAAAACCTCATTGTCAACTTGTAAAAAGGAGTTGACATTTTTAAATAATTAAAACATATTATCTCTAATGAAAAAACACGCCGAAAATATTGTTTTACCGGGTTATGAAACAAAAGCAGCCGTCATGGCATACGGCTTTGTCCTGGTTCTTTCACTGCTGTGGATCATTTCAATATTTGCCGGCGCCTATCTGATGCGGCAGGGGCATATGGAAAGGATTTGGGCGGGCCTGATCCGGTATTTTTTCGCCCCGGCCTGCCACCAGATCGGCTCGCGCTCGTTCATCTGCTTCGGGCATCCATTGGCGGTTTGTGCACGGTGCACCGGTTTGTACGCGGGTTTTATCGCGGGTGTGATTCTGTATCCTTTCCTTAAGGTCATCGGCAGTCAAAAGACGCCCCGACCGTGGGTTCTCGGAGCCTGTATTCTGCCCATGATCGTGGAATGGACATGGTCCCATGCCGCCGGTTCGGCGTCAACCAATGCGCTGCGGGCCATGAGCGGGAGCGCGGCCGGGGCTGCCGTCGCATTCTGGGTGTTGCCGGCGGTTTTTCAACTGGTTCATTCGAGAGGACGAAGATGAAAAATTCGGTTAGCAAGCTGATTCCCGCGCTTCTCGGGGGCACAGTCATCGGTGCATTGTCGAGCATCCCCATCATCAGCATGGGTAACTGTGTCTGCTGCATGTGGGTGCTGCTGGGGAGCGTGGTCGGTGTTTATGCCTACAATCGCCAGCTGCCGCCGCGGTCCGACCTGACGTCCAGCGAAGGCGCACTGGTGGGGCTGCTGTGCGGCGTGTTCGGCGCGTTGATAGGCACGCTGTTCAACGTGATGGTGATGGCCGCGTTCGGAACCACCATGGGTTCGTTTTTGGAATTCTTTCAGGACAGAATGGATGACATGCCGCCCGAGTGGGTGGAATGGATGGAAAATATGGCGGGCAGCCCGGTACTGGTGCTGATCGGATTGTTTTTCAACACGGTGACTTACTCCGTTTTTGGAATAATGGGAGGACTCGTCGGAGCCGCCCTGTTCGGCAAGAGAAAGCCTCGAAAAACAAAGGTATGAAGCGATTCACTCGAGCCATTTGGACCGCGGTTTTCTGCGCGGGAATTCCCCTGCTGTTTTCATGCGTCAAAGGGGGCCTCTCTCCGCTCGAATCCGATTCGGGAGGCGCCGCAGGCATCAGGGGTAAAATCGTGTTCACGGGAACCTGGCCCGACTCCACGCGGGAAGTCCGCGTGGCGGTGCTGAAATCGTACCCTGCGGGCATGGCCGACCGCGATTCGCTGATGGCATTCGTGCTGACCAATCTGGTCGCTTTCGGCGATACGCTGCCGCGTTTTGCGGGCGAGTGCGAATACCGGATCGCGCTTCCCCCCGGCACGTACGGATGGGTGTTGGTGGCCTGGTTTCCCGACATCCCCCAATACATTTTCGGCGTGAAGGAACTGGGCGCTTTTTACCGCACGGCCGGACCGCCGATGCCGCCTTCGCCCGTGCATGTGCTTTCGGGCGTGACCATGGAAGGAATCAACATCACGGCGGATTTGGGCAGGGTCAATCAGGACGTTCCTTTCTTTAAAGCGGTCCGGTGAAGGCATGTTCATGAATCTTCGACGACAAACGGACGGGGCTGTTCTTCTTTTCACTGCGGCGATTTTATGCGCCGCCAGGCCTTGCGCCGTCCGTTTGGCGGCGCAAGGCCTAACGGCACAAGACCTAACGGCGCAAGACCCGTCATCCGGCAGGATTTCGGGAATGGTTCTGAACCGTGAAACCCGGGAACCGCTTTTTGGCGCCAATGTGCTGGTGAGGGGAACGCTGCTGGGTGCCGTGTCGGACATGGATGGGCGTTTTGAAATCAGAGACGTTCCACCCGGCGTGGCGGTTCTCGATGTGTCCCTGCTCGGGTATGCGAAAAAAACCGTGTCCCGCATCCGCATCGCGCCCGGCATGACGGAGACCGTCCGCGTGGAACTGACGCCGTCGGTGCTGCAGCACGAAACCACGGTGGTGACCGCGTCCAAGCGGAGGCAGAGAATCGAGGATGCCCCCACATCGGTGGACGTGATTTCGGCTGAAGACATCATTGGGCGCAGCGTCAGCAGTCTCGACAAGGCGCTGGAAAATACGGCAGGATTCAGCGTCATCGACGGCCAGATCGATTTGCGCGGATCCACAGGATTCAACTGGGCGGCCGGAAGCCGCGTGCTGCTTTTGGTCGACGGTCATCCATTGATCAACGGGGACACGGGCGGAATCAACTGGGACGCGGTCCCGGTGGAGGAAGTCGAGAAGGTTGAAATCGTCAAGGGGGCCGGATCGGCCCTGTACGGATCCAACGCCATGGCTGGCATGGTGAACGTGATCACGCGCGATCCGTCGCCCGTTCCGGAAACGCGGGCCAGGTTGTCATGGGGGTTTTATGACGAGCCGGCCCACGGCCAGTGGACATGGACGGACCGCTTTGTGACCAAACGCATCTCGTCCGGGAACTGGAATTTGGCACATTCGCTTTCGTTCGAGGAAATGGACCTCGCGCACAGCCGCAAGACGGGCAGGCTCGGCCTGTCTGTCAACGCCAGCCGGAAACGTTCGAGCGGGTATTTTCAGAACGGGGATTTTTCGCAATGGAAGGTCGGCGCCAAGACGAAAATGACCTGGTCGAAGGAGAAGTCCCTGAGCGTTTCGGGGGACTGGACGGCCAACGACCACGGAGAGATGCTGCAGTGGATCAGCCAATCGAAAGCCCTTGAAGCTCCCGTGGAGGAACTGGGCAACCGCATCCGTTACGACAAACTCTACCTGCACGCCACATTTAAGAACGTGGCCAGCCGCAGCCTCGATTATACCGTGAAGGCGAACTGGTACCGCACGCATTGGAAAAACTACTTTCAGGACAACAGGGACTGGGCCCGCACGGACCGGTTGGGCGCCGAAACCCAGTTCGGCTGCATCTTTCCGTTCCTGCAGCCGCAAACCCTGACCTTTGGAAGCGAGGCGGTGTACCATCGTTCCCGTTCCCTGATTTACGGCAATCCCGAATCGTGGGACGCCGCGCTGTACGCCGAAGACGAGGTCAAGTTTTCGGACTGGGGCACGCTGACTGCAGGGGCCCGATTCGACTACCATGACCTTGTGGGTGTGACCGTGGACAACCAGATCTCGCCCCGCATCGGCCTCGTACTCCATCCGACAAAAGGGACGTCGGTGCGCATGTCGGCGGGGCGCGGATTCAGGGCCCCTTCCATCGCCGAGGTGTTTGCCGACATCTCCGTGTCGGGCATCCGCGTGGTACCCAATCCGAACCTCCACGACGCGGAGAAAGCGACAAGCGCGGAAGCGGGCGTCAGCCACACCTGGCTGTTCGGTTTCGGAAGCAGGGACGATTCCACCCGGTTTTTCGACGGCCCTTTCCGCTGGCTGAGGACCCGTTTCGACCTGCGCCTGTCGGCGGACGCGTCCTGCTTCATGAGCCGTTATGAAAACATGATCGATGTGGACCTCAACCCCGATCTCATGGCTTTCCAGTTCGTCAATTACGGAAAGGCGGCCATAGACGGCTTTGAAGCCAAAGTGGACGCGTCGGTGTTCGGCGGGTTTTTGTCCGGCCATGCCGGATATACCGGTTTGGATCCCGAGGATATGAAGACGCATAAAACCCTGAATTACCGGTCGAGGCGCAGGGCGGTGGCAGGGCTGGAATTACACGCCGGTCGATGGACGTTCGGCTTCGATTACCGGTACGCCAGCCGGATCGAGGAAGTCATCAACCTGTACAGCACGGACGAACGGGTGCCCATGCACGTGACGGACGGGCGCGTCAGGCTTGACCTGGGTGACGTGGATTTCGCCCTCGAGGGGAAGAATCTGGGGAATTACTCCTACACGCTGAGACAGCGGTACCTGGAACCGGTGCGGCATTTCGTGCTGACCATGCGGATCAAAACATGACGGTCGGGTCTATATGAAATTGTGGAAGAAAAACACGGAACCGGACAAACGGATCGAACGCTACACGGTCGGAGACGATTTTCTGCTCGACGGACGGCTCGTGCGGTACGATTGCGAGGCGTCGATCGCCCACGCCAAAATGCTGGCGAAAATCGGCGTTCTGAAAGCCGACGAGGCGAAAAAACTCGTCGGCGGCTTAAAGCATATCCAGAGCCTGGACAAGGAGGGCCGGTTCACCGTTCGGAGCGAGGACGAGGACTGCCACACGGCCATCGAAAACTTTTTGATTCAAACGCTCGGGCAGACGGGCAAGAAAATCCACACGGCAAGATCGCGCAACGACCAGGTGCTGGCCGCGCTGCGCCTCTATTACCGCGACGCGCTGCATGAAACAGAATGCGGCCTGCTCAAGCTCGACCGGGCGTTCGCCTCACTGAAAAGGAAATACGGCAAGGTGCGATACCCCGGCTACACGCACACGCGGAAGGCCATGGTCTCGTCCTTCGGCTTGTGGGCGGACGGATTCACCGAGGCGCTCGGGGACGACAGAAAATTGATCCGGTTCGTCGCCGGATGGATCAACCGGTCCCCCCTCGGCACGGGCGCCGGATACGGTGTTCCCCTGAAGCTCGACCGGGCTTACGTCGCTAAACTCCTGGGATTCAACGGCGTGCAGAAAAACGGGATCGCCGTCCAGAACAGCAGGGGAAAGTATGAGGCCACTATGGTCCACGCGCTCGGACAGATCCTGTACGACCTGAACCGGATGTCGTCGGACCTGATATTCTTTTCGCTGCCCGACCTGGGCTATGTGGCGCTTCCCGACGCATTCTGCACGGGCAGCTCCATCATGCCTCAGAAGAAGAATCCCGACGTGCTGGAACTGATGCGCGCGCAGTTCCACCGGGTCGCGGCATGTGAAACCCAGCTCAAAAACACGGCGGCGAACCTGATTTCAGGATACCACCGCGACCTGCAGCTCACCAAGAAACCCGTGATGGAAGCGTTCGACGCCACGCTCGATTCGCTCGCGGTCGCCGCCCTGGTGGTCGAAAACATCAAGATCGACGCCGGCGCATGCCGGAAGGGGTTGACCGAGGATGTGCTGGCGACCGAAAAGGTGTATGACCTGGTCAAGAGGGGCGTGCCTTTCCGGGATGCCTACCGGATGGTGGGAAAGCGGTACGGCTGATCCTTCCGCTCCGGCGGAACAGGCCGGATCTTTCCGTTTTTAACGAGGAGAATTGTGTGAACGAAAAACTAACCGATTTTCAGCAGCTGAACGTATGGCAGAAGGCCCACAAGCTGGTTCTCGATATATACGAGATCACGCGCAAGTTTCCCAAGGACGAGCGGGGCGAACTGACCCTGTCGCTGCGGAAGGCGGCCATGACCATTCCCGTCAAAATCGCCGAGGGGTTCAACCGGCGCAGCCCCAAAGACAAGGAGGTCGCCTACAAAGAAAGCCAGAGCGCCATTGAAATGGTGAAATACGCGCTCATTCTTGCCAGGGACCTCGAATATTGCAGGGAGAACGAGGAAATCATGCTCTCGGTCGAGGAAGTGGCCCGCATGCTGACCGGCCTCGTTCGTTCGGCGCGGAACCAGTAAAGGGCATCGTCCGTCCGGGGAATGGGAGACATGAATCAAAGGGGGCCCGTCCTGTTGTCGTCAATCCAAAGGACGGTTCGATCGTTCAGGTGATGCGTTTCCTGAAAAGCCGCGAAGGGGGGGATGCATCCGCCGTCATCCCCCTGGAATGGGGGCAGGTCAGGACTGTTCCGCACGCCAGGTATAATGCGCAATGCAAATACCATGTGATCGATGCCAAAGGGCAGAGCACCATGAAAAACGGCCTGTTTTTCATGGACGAGTCGGGGGCCGTCGTTTTTCGACTGCCGGTCGAATGAAATAAGAATGTCCATTCAGGGAAAAGCATGTCAAAACCGGTCATGATCAGCGTTTCAGGAATACGGGGGATCGTAGGCGAGGGCCTGTCACCCGAGCTTCTCGTGAATTTTTCGGCGGCCGTCGGCACGTTCTACGGCCGCGGCAAGGTGATGGTGGGCAGGGACTCGCGCGTCACGGGGGACATGGTCAAACACGCCGTGTTCTCGGGTCTCATGTCGGTCGGCTGCGATCCCGTGGACATCGGCGTGGTCCCCACGCCCACGACGCAGCTGGCCGTTGAAAAGTCAAACGCCGTCGGCGGCATCGTCGTCACGGCGAGCCACAATCCCGTGAACTGGAACGCGCTCAAACTGCTCAGCGCCGAAGGCCTCTTCCTGGACGAGGTTCAGGGCGCCGAAGTCAAGAGAATCGCCGAGACCCGGTCGTTCAAATATTCCCTCTGGGACGGAATCGGCCGCGTCTCATCCTACGCCGGGGCGATAGACGACCACATCCAGGCCGTGCTGAACATACCCTGGCTCGACGCGTCCGCCCTGCGGAGACGCAAATTCCGCGTCGCTTACGACTGCGTGAACGGGGCCGGGGGCACGATACTTCCCAAACTGCTGGAATCGTTCGGCTGCGAGTCATTTCCCCTGAATCTGGAGCCGCACGGCCGTTTCGCCCACACGCCCGAGCCCGTTCCCGCCAATCTCGCGGACCTGGGCGAACACGTCCGCAAAACGGGCGCTGACATCGGATTCGCCGTGGACCCCGACGTGGACAGGCTGGCCATCGCGGCCGAAACGGGGGAGCCCATAGGCGAGGAATACACCGTGACTCTCGCCGTGCATTTCGTACTGTCGAAACAAAAGGGAAAAGTGGCCGTGAACGTGTCGACCACCAAAGCGGTGGACGATGTCGCCGGTTCGTTCGGGGCCGAGATTTTGAGAACGCCGGTCGGCGAAATTCACGTCGCAAAAAAAATGAAGGAAACCGGCGCAGTGATCGGGGGCGAGGGGAACGGCGGCGTGATACTGCCGAGCGTCCACCTGGGCCGCGACGCGCCGGTGGCCATCGCGTTGACGTTGCAGCATTTGCTGGAACATGGAGGAAAAACCTCCGGATTGTGGCGGTCGATGCCCCAATACACCATGACCAAGAAAAAAATCGAGATCACCGGTTCCGATCCGGACCGCATCATACAGGCGCTCGGCAAAAACCACGAGTCCGAAAGGCAAAACTGGACGGACGGCCTCAAGATCGAGCGCGGGGATTCATGGGTCCAGATCCGGAAATCGAACACCGAGCCCATCATCCGGGTGATGTCCGAGGCGAAAACCGCCGGGGAATCCGAGGAACTTTGCGATTCTTTCATACGTGAGATTAATGAGGGGATACGTTCTTAAACAGGTTTTGGCCCGCGTTTTTTATCCACAAGGAGGATTTCATATGAAGCCGGTTCATGGAACGGTAACGGTTTTTTTCTGCGTTTTTCTCTTGCAGGCCAAGGCCTTCTGCGAAGATTACGCCATATCCGCGTCCGAATACCCCAAGGTGCCGACTGCCGCCGTCATGGAAACCGACACGACGAGCAAGATCGCCGTGACCATAGGACCCGGCGGGAAAGACCAGGCCTGGAATTTCACGCAGCCCCTGGCCGGCAGCATCATTCCCAACGACTTCGTGGCGCCCGCGGCGGCCTATTGCGGGTCCATATTCACGAACGCGGGATGGGCCGTTCAGGCAAGGCAGTATCTTGAGATTTCGGCGTATCCCCCCGTGCTGACCAGCCCGATGGTCGGTTTCTTCGAAGCCAATTATTTCGAGAGGGTCGAGGGAGACAACATTTACGGAATAGGGCTGAGCATGAAGACGCCCCTCTATTCGGGCGGCGGGGCCTATGTGAAGCAGGCCCTGAATTACGCGTTCCCCCTGGCTCTGGGGAAGAAATGGCTGCGCGATTCGCAGTTCAATTTCCCCGTTTCGGTCGTGTATTACGGCATGCCGCTGACCGTGACGGTGGCGCTGAAAGACAGCGCCATGATTGAGGTCGACGCGACGGGAAAGCTGACCCTGCCGGCGGGCATTTTCGATTGCGTGCGGCTGAAACTGACGCGCACCGTCAGCCTGTGGTTGAACATGGGCGGCCTGTGGAGCAGGCTGGAACAACGGACGGTGCCCATCTATCAATGGTATACCAAAAACGCCGGCCTCCTTCTCGAGGTGACCGGACATCCGGGGGAAACCAATCCCAATTTCACCGAGGCCGCCCTCGTGGTGAGGATGCTGTCCTCCAGCGCCACGGCCGTCGACTGCGGCCCGGGCTGCGGATCGGAAGCAGCGCTTCCCTCGGACTGCGCCATCGGCCAGAATTATCCGAACCCGTTCAATCCCTCGACCCGGATTCCCTATTCCCTGCAAACGGCGTCGACCGTGGACATGCGCGTGTACGATCTCATGGGCAGGGAAATCGCCGTTCTTGCGGCCGGCTTCAAACCGCCGGGCCCGCATGAAACCGCATGGAACGGCCGCGACCGGAATGGAGCCGCCTGTCAGGGAGGCATGTATTTCTGCAGAATGAAGGCGACACCCGTGAACGGATCGCAGCCCGTCGTGCTGACGCGGAAAATGCTTCTGACCAATTGACAGGATCATACGCCTCATTGACTCCGCCGTCTGCAATAAACAAGGGGCCGTTCCGGCTTGTTCCCGGAACGCCCCTTTTTCGTGCCGGGAAAATACTTCTGGCCTGGTCCGCCGCCCTGCTCATCCTGAATCCGTCGGGAGGCTGGACCAAGGGGCAGAACTGGCGCTTCCATGAAATCCGCGTAAAGGACGGCAAGCTCAGGATGCATTTTGCGGTCTTTGATCTGTTCAACCGCGAGGTGTTCGAAACGCTGCAAAAGGGCATGTCAGCGGCCGTGGAATACCATGTCCGGCTCTGGAAGGAACAGGACAACTGGGCCGACCAGCTCATGTCGGACGACGTCTGCCGCATGAAGATCGCCTACGACAGCTGGGAGAAACGATACATCGTCACGCTGCGCGATGGTTCGATGAAGCTGGTCAACGAGGATGGTGTCTGGGAGCATTGCGCCAGGCTGAATGGGTATCCGCTTCTCGATGTGGAAAAACTGGAAGAGCTCCGCCGGTACCGCATCGAGGTCAAGGTCACATTCCAGCCCATGTCCATCGAGAACGTGCAGGACATCAAACACTGGCTTTCCGGGGAGCCGGATGGTGTTGAATCAAATCCCAAAAAGGAATCGAAGCCGTCCCTGAAAAGAGCGCGCGACTGGCTCCTGAGCCTGGTGGTGAATGCTTCGGGATTCGGCGACAAGGTGGTTCTGGCCGAAAGCCTGCCCTTTGCCTGGAAGGACGGCGCGGTGTCGGTGGAAGAGGAGAAATGAAGCGGCGCATTGCCGTGATCGACATTGGCACCAATTCGGTCCTCTATCTTCTGGCTGAAGAAGATTCCGGAGGCGACGTCCGCGGATTGTTTCAGCAGAGCGAGGGCACGCGTCTGGGTGAGGGGCTTCAACGCACCCGAACGATTGGTGAAGCACCGCTGAAAAAAACCCTCATCGCGCTCAACCGTTACCGCGCGCTGTCCGAATTGCACCAGGCCCAAAAAACGGTCGTGGTGGGCACGCATTTGTTCAGGGCTGCGCAGAACAGCGGCGAGATCATCCGCGCCATCGAAAGGGAATGCGGCTTGGCGGTGGAAGTGCTTTCGGAAGACGGTGAAGCTGAATGGAGCTATCGCGGCGCCACGCATGGACGGTCCCTCGCCGAACCGGCCGCGGCCGTCGATGTCGGCGGAGGAAGCACGGAGGCGGTGTTGGGCGATCACGGACTGGTGCGGAGGACGGGAAGCCTGCCGTGGGGGGCGGTTTCCCTGACCGAACGGTTTCTTCCGCTTGATCCGCCGGGCGGGGGGGCATTGGACGCATTGAAGGCGTTCGCCGCCGAATCGGTGCGGCGGGAATTCGGACCATTCCTGCGAAAAGGCAAATCGTGCACGGCCACGGGCGGAACCGCCACGACACTGGCCGCACTCGAGCTGGGGCTCGATGTATACGATCCGGACAGGGCCGACGGAACCGTTTTAAGCGAAGCGGCCGTTGCGGGGCGCCTGCAAGCGCTGTCGGCCGTCCCGCTCGAGAAACGGAAAAAGATGATCCCGTTCAATCCCGCGCGGGCGGACATTCTGATCGCCGGGGCGGTGCTGCTTCACGCCGTCATGAAAGAAGGCGCATTCCGCAGCGTTTTCGTAAGCGACCGCAGCCTGCGTTTTGGAATCGCATTGAGAGAATTCATTCAGGACAAGGAGCAGCCATGAAACGCCATGCCAGCCGCTTTCGCTTTGCCTCGGCAGGATTATCATTCCTGATGACCGCGGCAGCCGTATCCCTTCAAGCCCAACCCGTCCAAACCGGCAAACCCGTGCACGGACGGCCCGTCACCTTTCAATATCTCGCACCCGAATCGAAGGACGCGATGGTCCGGCCGACGGCCAAGGTGACTCTGCTGCTGTATCCGGATTTGTCGGGTGCGGCAATCCCCCTGTCCATGACGCGCGCGGACGGTTCCCTGTGGAAGGCCGTTTATACACCGGCCGACACGGCCGTGCGCGTGCTGTACTTCGCGTTCCGCATTCAGGACGACGAAGACAGGGGTTCCACCGATGACGACCATGGATCGATGTACGACATGCTCATGGTCGGCCCCAAAGGCAAACCTGTCGAGCGAGCCCATGAAGCCCGCGCTCTTTCCTACACGGGGATCGCGGCCCGAAGGCCGGAAAATCTGGACAAGGCCCTGGAGGAAGTGAAGAAGGAACTGGTTTTTTACCCGGGCAACCTGTCCGCGCGGAACATGGAATACACGCTCATGCTCAAGCAGTCCGGCAATTCCGAATCCGCCCGGCAATGGATTGCCGACGACATCCGTTCGCTTCTGAAGAAACGTTCGAGGGACGAATCATCCGTCCGGTTCGCCGCATCCGCTTTCCGTATGATCGGAGAAAGCGGCGAGGCCGAACAGCTTGAGAACGAGCTGGTCCGGAAAAATCCCCGGGGAGAAGAAGCCTCCCGAAAGGCGCTTTCGGGAATCATGCAGGTCGAAGACGCTAAAACCAGGATGGACAAGCTGATCCGGTTCCGGTCCGGCTATCCGGGAACAGCCATGGATGAATTTGTTCTCAGCCAGATCGTGACCGCGTCCATCGAAACGGACGATGCCGCCGTGATGGACCG
>JBFZEN010000314.1:0-4591 GCA_041306805.1 bacterium | reverse complement strand
AAAGGCGCTTCAGTATGGTTTTTTCGTTTGTTGCCACTTTTTCCTTCAACAGGCCGTGGCTGTGCTCGTAATTTTCAATGGCCGTCCTGAGGGCGTCCACCGCCAGAACGGCGCAATGGACCTTGACAGGCGGCAGTCCGCCCAGGGCCTCGTCGGCGGTTTTCCAGCTGATATGCTTGGCTTCCTCGATCGTCTTTCCCCTGGCCAGATCGGTAATGATGGACCCCGTCGCGATGTTTGAAGCGCAGCCGTATGATTCGAAAGAAACATTTTCGATTGCCTTGCTCTGCTCATTGACCTTGAGGTATATTTTCACCATGTCTCCGCACGCGGGGCTTCCCTCTGTGGCCGAGGCGTCGGCATCTTCGATCTTTCCGACGTTGTGGGGATGCACGAAATGTTCGAGGACCTTTTTGGAATAAGGCAAAGACATGGAATTTACTCCTTTTTCACCAGGGGACTGATTTTGCGAAGCGCCAATACCACCTCCCGGCTGGCGTCCACCACCCTTTCCACTTCCTCCAACCGGTTGTAACGGCTCACTGTGTACCGGATGGACCCGTGAGCGCGTTCATGCGAAAAACCGAGCGCCATCATGACGTGGCTGGGCTCGAGCGACCGCGAAAAACAGGCCGAACCCGTGATGACGGAAATTCCCTTCATGTCGAGGTGCAATACGACGGACTCTCCCTCGATGAAATCAAAGGACACGTTGACATTGTTGGGCAGGCGCCGTGACAGGTCCGCCGGCCCGTTGATGCGGACGCCTTCGATGCGACGGACCAGGCCGTCCATCAAGGCCTTCTGCAGCTTTCTCAGGGTGTCCGCCTGTTCGGGGCGAGCGAGTTCCACGGCCCGGCCGAACCCGACGATGCCGGACACGTTTTCTGTTCCCGCCCTCATGTCAAATTCGTGGTAACCGCCGTGGCTGGTCTTGACCAGGGGCGTTCCTTTCCTGACGAACAAAGCCCCGACGCCCTTGGGTCCGTGAATTTTATGGGCCGAAAGCGTCAGCAAATCGATCCGGATATCGTCCAGGAGAAGGTCGAAATGCGTAAAACCAAGCGAGGCGTCCACATGAAACAACACGCCCTTTTCGTTGCACAGGGACGCGATGGCACGGATATCCTGTACGGAGCCCACTTCCTGGTTGCCGTGCTGAATGCTGACAAGGAAGGTGTCTGTCGCGATGCTGTCCTTCAACCGGTTGAGATCGAGAAATCCTTCGGAATCGACGCCAATGGCGTCGACTTGCGCGCCCTCCTTTTCGAGCCATTGACAGGATTGAAGAACCGAATTATGTTCAATGCGCGACGTGATGATCCGTTTTTTCTTGCCCCTGAAGGCGAGAAAAGTCCCCTTGAGGGCCAGATTGTTCGATTCCGTTCCCCCCGACGTGAATACGATTTCATCGGAGGCGGCATGCAGTTTGTTCGCCAGCGTCTCTCTCGCCTGGTCCAATCCCTCCTTGGCCAAGATGCCCGGCGTGTGGCTGAATTGGGATGAAGCCTCGGCGTAGCGGTCCGTAAAATACGGCAGCATGGCTTCAACCACCTCGGGCGCCGTCCGCGTGGTGGCGGCATTGTCCATATAGATACGGTCAGGTTCCATAGATGGATTCCTCTGTCACGGCCCCACGTGGACCATGTCGTACTGGAATTCCTCCCTCTGCGTATACATTTCGTCGCGCGCGGCCAGCTCGTATTCCCCTTTGAGTAAAAAATAATGGCTGTGCTCCATGCTGGCCAGGTACTGCAATAACTCCTGGAGACCGCGGTCTTCCGCCGCTTCGGCAAGACCGTCATAGAATTCTTCCGATGTTTTTTCGGCATCCATGGCGGTTTCGATCAGATCCACCACCGACATTTCCTCGTCCAGTGCCAGCGCCAGCCTGGGAACGATCGATTTGCTCTGACCGGCGGTGTCCTTGCCCGGAAACATTTTTTGGAGCAGCGCCTTGACCAGTTTTTGATGCTTCTTTTCTTCGTGAATCAAGAACTGGAGCTTGTCCTTTAAAATGAAATTTTTTACCGTTTTCTGAAGTTTCTTGTATGCGGCTTCCGCATCCACTTCAGAGCGCAGGGCCATGGAGAGAGCCTTGTCTAACGATAACGACGAAACATCAACCGACATGTCGCGGTCACCTCCGTATTCTTATGGTTTTGAAAGGTCAGCACAATGGGTGAACATGCGAGCGGGACGAAACCGTCGAAACGGCTTCGTCCCGCTCCAGTTTCATCAATCGTTATTGAGCGGTTCCGCCCGTTTTCATGTTCGCCCACTGTTCATACAGGCGCCAGCGCGCATGAACGTCCTCCTGGGCCTGTTCCAGGAGTTTTTTCGCGTGTTCCGGCTGGCTCTTGGTGAGCATGCTGAAACGTGTTTCCTTGTAGATGTATTCTTCCAGCGGCATGGCGGGGGCTTTGGAATCGAGCTGAAGCGGATTTTTGCCGTCCTTGGCCAGCGCCGGATTGAACCGGAGCAACGGCCAGTACCCTGACTTCACGGCCGCTTTCTGCTGCTCCAGGCCGTGGACAAGGTTGTAGCCATGGTTGATGCAGTGGCAGTAAGCGATGATGATCGACGGCCCGTCGAAAGCCTCGGCCTCGAGAAAGGCCTTGAGGGTCTGCCCGTCGTTCGCCCCGATGGCCACCCGCGCCACGTAGACGTTGTTGTAAACCATGGCCATCATGGCCAGATCCTTCTTGGGAACGGATTTTCCGCCCGCGGCGAATTTGGCCACGGCTCCGCGTGGGGTGGCTTTCGACATCTGTCCCCCCGTATTCGAGTAGACTTCGGTATCGAGAACCAGAATGTTCACATTGCGGCCCGAAGCCAGAACGTGGTCGAGACCGCCGTATCCGATGTCGTATGCCCATCCGTCGCCGCCTACGATCCAGACGCTCTTCCGCACCAGCGCGTCCGCGACGGCCAGCAGGCGCCTGGCATCCGGGGAGTTCCTGCCGGACAGCTTCGATTTAAGCTCGGCGATCCGCTGCCGCTGGTCGCCGATGCCCGTTTCGGTGCTCTGATCCGCCGACAGGATCCGGCCGACCCAAGCGTCGCCCAGTTCAGGCTTGAATTTGGCCAGCAGCTCGGAAGCGAATTCGGTATTCTTGTCAAGCGAGAGTCGGATGCCCATGCCGAATTCGGCATTGTCCTCGAATAGTGAATTGGACCAGGCCGGGCCCCTTCCTTCCTTGTTCGCGGCGTAGGGCGTGGTGGGAAGGTTGCCTCCATAAATGGACGAGCAGCCCGTGGCGTTGGCGATGATGGACCGGTCGCCGAACAGCTGGCTGATGATCTTGATGTATTGGGTTTCCCCGCATCCCGCGCAGGCTCCGGAGAACTCGAACAGCGGTTGGAGCAGGGCCAAATCCTTGACCAGGTGCGTTTTCAGGACCTTTCTGTCCATGTCGGGTATTGAAATAAAAAACTCCCAGTTCCGGCTTTCCTGCTCGCGCAGCGGGGCCTGGGGCACCATGGTGAGCGCCTTCTTTGTTTCGTCCTTCTTGTTCTTGGCCGGGCATACCTGCATGCACAGCGAGCATCCGGTGCAGTCTTCGGGAGAAACCTGGAGGGTATATTTCTTATCCGCGAATTCCTTCCATTTGGCCGTGGTCGATTTGAAACCGGCGGGCGCCTTGGAAGCGATGGACGCGTCGTAGACTTTGGCCCGGATCACGGCATGGGGGCAGACGGACGAGCATTTACCGCATTGAATGCAGGTCTCGGGATCCCAGGACGGAATTTCGAGCGCGATGTTTCTTTTTTCCCATTTGGTCGTGCCGACGGGAAAAGTGCCGTCGACCGGGAAAGCGCTGACAGGGATATCGTCACCCTCGGAGGAGATGATTTTTCCCGTCACATTCCGGACAAACTCGGGGGCGTTTGCCGCCACGGCCGGCCGCATGTCGAAGGAACTCGTGGCTTTCTCGGGCACTTTCACTTCCTGCAGGTTCGCCACGGCGCTGTCGATGGCCTTGAAATTCATCTGGACGACCGATTCGCCGCGCTTGCCGTAGCTCTTCTGCGTGAATTTCTTGATGTAACCGACGGCCTCATCTTTCGGCAGAACGTTGCTGATGGCGAAAAAACAGGTTTGCATGATGGTGTTGATGCGAACGCCCAGCCCGACTTCTTTGGACAGTTTATAGGCGTCGATGACGAAGAAGCGCAGCTTCTTGTCGATGATCTGCTGCTGGACTGTTTTGGGAATCTGGTTCCAAACCTCATTCGAGTCGTACGAGCTGTTCAGGAGGAATATCGCTCCGCGGTCGGCCAACTTCAACATGTCGTATTTCTCGATGAAAGAAAACTGGTGGCAGGCCACAAAATTGGCCTTCGAAACGAGATATGGAGAATGGATGGCGTCTTTACCGAAGCGCAGGTGCGACACGGTGAGTGAACCGGCTTTCTTTGAATCGTAGACGAAATAGCCTTGTGCGTGAAAATCGGTTTCGCCGCCGATGATTTTAATGGAATTCTTGTTCGCGCTCACCGTGCCGTCGGATCCCAGTCCGTAAAATACGGCCCGCGTGCGATCCGCGGGCTCCGTGGTAAAACCGGCGTCGAAGTCGAGGCTCGACCG
>JBFZEN010000313.1:0-3045 GCA_041306805.1 bacterium | reverse complement strand
CGGGATCTGACGGACCGCAGCCTGGATACCTTCCTTGCCTACGGCGAGAGAATCTCCACAGCCATCATGGCCAGGGCCCTTTCCGATCAGGGCATACCCGCCGTGCTGATGGACGCCCGTTCCTTCATGATCACGGATGACCGGTTCGGTCAGGCCAGGCCTCTGGAGGAGATCGCCTTCCCGAAAATAAGGGAACAGGTTTTGCCGGTCATTGAACAGGGGGCCGTGCCTGTCATCCAGGGTTACATCGGAGCCACACAGCACGGCGCCACGACCACGCTCGGATTCGAAGGATCAGATCTGACTGCTTCCATCATCGGTTCGGCGCTGGAGGCCCGGGACATCAAGATCTGGAAGGATGTGCCCGGCATCATGAGCGCGGATCCGGACGTTGTCCCGGAGGCCAGGACCGTTTCCCGCATCTCCTTCGAAGAAGCTTCGGAACTCACCTTTTTCGGCGCACAGGTCCTCCATCCCCGCACCATGGAACCGGCGCGAGCGTGGGGCGTCCCCGTCCATGTCCTTCATTCCAGAAGACCGGACGCCCCGGGGACGGAAATACAGGAAAGGCCCGAAGACGCGAAACCTTCGGTGCGTTCCATCACCAGCAAAAAAGGCCTGATGCTGCTGGGGATGAAAGCGGTGCGGTCCTGTGCGAACCATGAGAGCATCCGGCGGTTTTTTGAAATACTGGACCGCGAAAGAATCGTCGTATACCTTTTCACCGCGTCCGAAAGCCATATGGCCGCAGCGGTGCCGGGGGCGGACTTTGCGGAGCATGTGTTGAGCGATTTTCAAAAAATCGGCGACCTCTCGCTGGTTCCGGGCATGGCAACGGTCACACTGGTGGGGCATTCCCTGAGTGCCATGCCCGGATTCCTGAGCCGGGTTCTGGATGCGGCCGGGGAATGGGAAATACGGCTTGTGGCGCACCGGTCCTCTCCGAACAGCCTGACTCTGATGGTGGAGGAATCCAATGTGGACGATCTGGTGCGCCGTCTCCATCACCGTTTCATATCCCATCCATGAGGTGAAACCATGAGCACGGATCCTGCGGCGTCCCTGAGGGTGGCTCTCCTGGGCTACGGGAAAATGGGGAAAATAATCGAACAGATCGCAGAGCGGCATCAGGTGGTCGTTGCGGAAAAATACGAGGATGTCCGTCCGCTGAAGGCCGGAGCGGAATCGGAGGCCGCCCTGAAGGATGTGCCGGTTCTGATCGATTTTTCGGTGCCGGATGCGGTGCTCGGGAACGTTCAGTCCGCCGCTGCGCTCAGGAAAAACATGGTCATCGGAACGACCGGCTGGCATTCCCGCCTCGAGGACATCCGCCGGCTGGTTCAAAAAAGCGGCATTGGAATCGTCACCGGCAATAATTTTTCTCTCGGCGTCGCTATTTATTATAAAATAGTGAAATATGCAGCCGAACTGTTCGCCTTGTTCAACGAATACGACCCCTTTATCGAAGAAGCCCATCACCAGTTCAAAAAAGATGCGCCCTCCGGCACGGCGCTGGTCATCCAGGAAATGGTGTCCGGCGCCTATCGAAGGCCCGTTTCCGTTGCGAGCGTGCGCGCGGGATTCATCCCCGGAACCCATTCCGTCGGTTTCGATTCACGCGTGGATACCGTCATGCTTTCCCATTGCGCCCGTTCCAGGGAGGGATTCGCGGAGGGCGCAATGATCGCCGCCCGCTGGATTCAGGGCCGCTCAGGGATTTTCGGTTTCACGGAAGTGATGGATGACCTGATGCGGAAATGAGATAAACCGGCATTGTCGAGGAGAGGATTTGTGGCATCACTGCGCCGCACCTTGAAGGTGCGTCGCAGTTTGTAAAATAGAGGAGAAGCGGATGAAGAATTTGAAAAACCTGAAGGGATGCGGCACCGCCCTGGTGACGCCGTTTCTGGAAGACGGATCGCTGGATTTAAAATCCCTGCGGCGATTTGTGGATTTTCAGGTCGGGGACGGGATCGATTTTCTGGTGCCCTGCGGGACCACAGGGGAGAGTGTGACGCTGAGCTTCGAGGAACATATCGAAGTCGTGAAGACGGTCTGCGATCAGAACAAGGGCAGGGTGCCGGTGATCGCGGGTGCGGGGGGCAATTGCACCTCCAGGGTGATCGAACTGGCCCGGGCCGTGGAACGCACGGGAGCTGACGGAATTCTGTCCGTAGCCCCCTATTACAACAAACCCTCTCAGGAGGGGTTGTTCCAGCATTTCAAGGCGATCGCGGGTGCGGTTTCGCTGCCGGTCATCGTCTACAATGTGCCAGGTAGAACCTCCTCCAACATCCTTCCGGAAACTGTCGCAAGGCTTGCCGAAATCGACAACATCATCGGAATCAAGGAAGCCTCCGGCAATATCAACCAGATGGGGGAATTGGCGGTCAAGATACCGGAAGGATTCGTTGTACTTTCCGGCGACGATGCGAATACACTGCCTCTGATCGCCCTGGGGGGAACGGGCCTCATATCCGTGGCCTCCAATGAAATTCCGGGCGTCATGGCCAGGTTCACCCGCCTGTGCGTGGAGTACAAATTCAAAGAGGCCATGCAGATTCAGAAGAAGTACCTTCCCCTCTGGACCGGCAATTTCATAGACACCAATCCGGTGCCTGTCAAGGCCGTGCTGGCCATGATGGGCATGGTGAAAGAGGTGTACCGCCTCCCGCTGGTCCCGATGAAAGAAGGCAGCAGAAAAATCCTGGAGGGCATCGTTAAGGAACTGGGATTGATCTGAAACAGATCCCGGGATCATAGATTTTTGATTTCGAATTGCTGATTGCAGATTGACGAAATAGATTCAATCCGCAATTCGCAATAAAAAAGCATAACCCCCGGTGTCAACCCCGGGGTCATAGATTTTTGATTTCGAATTGCTGATTGCAGATTGACGAAATAGATTCAATCCGCAATCAAAAATCCGCAATCCGCAATAAAAAAGCATACCCCCCGGTGTCAACCCCGGGGTCATAGATTTTTGATTTCGAATTGCTGATTGCAGATTGACGAAATAGATTCAATCCAAAATCAAAAATCCGC
>JBFZEN010000312.1:0-7009 GCA_041306805.1 bacterium | reverse complement strand
CTGGAAGGTTCTCTTTTTGAGCATGCCGGGATACGATCCTTTTCTCTCCCCTATCGTGAGCCGCCGGTTTGCGTCGTCCCATGTAATCGGAATGCGTGCGCAGGATCCTTTCTCGTATCCGTAAGTGAGTCCGTCGTCTTCATACAGAACAAATCTTCCGTTGGCGCCGCCGTAGACGCGAAGCAGGACGGGGTCCGCCGGTTTCTCATCCGTGTATTGCAGCTCCGGACCGAAGGGGACGATGGATCCGGTCCTGACGAAAAGAGGCAATTTTTCATAGGGCGCGTCCGCCTGAATGGTTTTTCCGCCGTCAAACCGGGCGCCCGTCCAGAAGTCAACCCATCCGGCATTCTTCGGGAGGTAGACGGAGCGGCTGCGCGCCTTGTACTCGGTCACCGGACAGACGAGAAATGCGGGACCGAACAGATATTGGTCGATGACGTTCCTTGCCGTCATGTCGTTCTGGAAATCCATGACCAGAGGCCGCATGATCGTTCCGTCATGGTGCGTCACGTCACCGGCCAATGAATACACGTATGGAAGCAGGCGGTAGCGCAGCCTGTCGAAACCGAGTATGGCCTTGAAAGCCGCATGCGATTCGCCTCCGAATTCCCACGGCTCGCGGTTGGGGTATTCCCCGTGCGCCCTGAACAGGGGAACGAAAGCGCCGAATTGGAACCAGCGCGTGTTCATTTCGCGCCACTCCTCGACGTCCGCTGAATCGGGTTTCTGGTCCGAAAAACGCGGCGGCACGGCGAACCCGCCGATGTCCATGCTCCAGTAGGGCAGGCCAGACAGGCAGAAACCCAGGCCGGCCGTGATCTGCTTTTTCATGGCCGTCCATGTGGAGGTGATGTCGCCCGACCAGACCGCAGCCGCGTAACGCTGCTGCCCGGTGAAGCCCGAGCGCGTGAGAATGCACACGCGCTGGTCCGGGGCGGCCGACCGCTGCCCCTCGTACACGCCCTTGCTGTGGTACAGGGAATAGGCGTTGAGCATGCGCGAACCCGTTCCCAGCGCCGTGGGGTGCACGTGCGTTCTCTGGCCGTCCAGCGTCGGCGTGGGCAGCAAATCGGGTTCGGTCGCGTCGAGCCACCATGAGTCGACCTTCCTGCTGAAAAGCTCCCTGCGCACTTGTTCCCAGTACAGTTTTCGCGCGTCGGAATTGAAGGCGTCGTAAAACGTGTCGGTGTATCCCACCCAGTCCTTGATCCCCTCCTTCAGGTTGCTCTCGTAGAGAAAGCCGCGCGAGCGCATGGCGTCGAAATTCGCGGTGCCCGGGTAAAACTTGGGCCATACCGAAATGAGCAGCCTTGCCTTATACCCGTCATGCACGGCCTTGATCCATGCATCGGGATCGGGAAAGCGCTTGACGTCGAATTGATGCGAGCCCCACTGGTCTTCCTTCCAGTAAAACCAGTCCTGCACCAGAATATCGACGGGAATTCTTTTTGAACGGAACGCGTCGAGAATGTCGAGGCTTTCCTGCGCCGTCTTGTACCTCTGGCGGCTTTGCCACAATCCGAAGGCCCACCTGGGCATCATGGGCGCCCGGCCCGTGATCGTCCGGTAGCCGGCGACGACATCGTCGAGCCCGGGCCCGTACACGAAATAATAATCGACGCCCTCGCCCACTTCGGACCACAGGGAGGTGGAGGGATTGACGGACGGCGTTTTCCAGAGAAGGCGCATGGTGTCCATATACTGGTCCTTGCTCCACTCGAGTCTGAGCCTGTGCCGTTTGCCCGCAGCGAGGTTCACCTTGGCCATATCCAGCCAGGGCAGCCATCCCTGGCGCCAGTGGTCCATCACCAGCGAGTCGTCCACCCAGAACCGTATGCCGCTGTTCGAAAAGGCCTGGAACAAATGGTCTCCGCCCGCCGCGGGTTCGACGCTCCCCTCCCAGCGCACGCTGGCGTTTCCGCCGGGCAGGTCCGGATGGATAAGCCGGTTCGGCTGGCGGGTTTCGCCGGATATGGCGATGTCTATTTTGGGATCCGCGCGTTCGGCGATGAATTTGTCGAAATGCGCCCCCGAGAAGTACGACCCCGTCCATCCTCCGGCTTGACCCGATTTGTCGTACAATCGCTCCGGGGGAACGGGTTCGAATTCGCGCGTGTCGCCGAACCGCGAAAAGGAGGTATTGTCCCACAAAATACCGTATCCCCGGCTCGACACGAGAAACGGCACGATCACGGTTCCGTTGTGCTGCCACAAATCGATGTCATGTCCCTTGATATCCATGAGCCCGAGATGGTGCTGGCCGAGCCCGTAGAGGGATTCATTGATCGGAGAATTCCATTCCTGCCTGACATGGAATGTTTTCTCTCCCTGCACCTCGGCCGGCGTCAGGGTTCTGCCCCCTTTGCGCTCGAACAGGATGGGCTGGCCCGACACGTCGAAAAACTCGACATGCCCTGATTTCTTGTCGATGGACACCCGCAGCGTCCGTGTGGACAACACCATCTGCCCCGGTCCTTCCTTGACGGACCAGTCCGTCCTGCCGCGCGGCCTGGGTTCGACGGCCAGGCTGGCCCGTTGAAAGAAAGCCGGATCTTTCGTAAAAGCGACCCGGACGATGTTGTCCGCGACGACCTCGACTTTCAGAATGCCGTCCCCGGTCCGGACGGTTACCCCATCGGACGTTTTGTCCATGGCCTTTGCCTGCGCAAAAAGCGGCACCATGAATGCCCCCAAACAGATGATGGAAATGCGTCGCATGGGTCTTCCTCCAAATTCATTGCAATGGGCTTGACGCTTCACTTCTTTGAACCAGGGCCTGCTGTATCTCGGCAGCCGCTTTTCGGTTCTTCTCGCGCTTGAGGGCGTTCCCCAGCGCTTTTCCGGTTTTGGCTCCCCCGATCTTTCCCAGCGCCCACGCTGAATAGGCCCTGATCTGCGGCCGAAGGTGCCTGAGCGTGACGCAAAGCGGGTCAACGGCCTTGCCGGCTCCGATATTCCCCAACGCAATAATGGCGTTCCCCCTGATGGAATCCATGCCCGCGCGCATCGGGAAAGGGGCCATGGTTCTGCTGTAATGCTCTTTTCCGCCCGTGACCAGGGGAATGAGCTCGGGTGCCGTTTCGAAATCCCGCAGTTTCACGGGATACTCTTTTCTCGGGACGAGTTTTTTATTCCCGGGGCAGGCCTTGACGCATTCGCCGCAGCCGAAAATACGGTTGCCCTGCTTTTCCCTTAAATGGACGGGAATCCATTTGCCCCACAGCCATTCGGTGATGCACAAATCCCTTCTCACCCGGTAGGGTTCGAAGATGGCCCCCGTAGGGCACGCTTCGATGCAGGCCCGGCACCGGCCGCATTCGGATGCGTAAATGTCATTTTCCTCGTATTCCAGGGGTGCGTCGGTGACCAGAGTGACGAACATGATATACGATCCGAATGCCTTGGTCATGATGACCGAGTTCTTTCCGTATTTGCCGATTCCTGCCCTGGCGGCGGCCATCTTGTCCGGAATCGTGTATTTCCTGTTGGCTGCCGCCCGGTAACCGTGTTTTTTCAGAAACTGCCGGATGAGGCCGGTATAATGGTTTTCCATGGGCGTGTACGCCGCGAGACTGTAGGCGTGCGTGAACCGGCCCCGGGGATTTTCCCCGTCGACAGCGGGCACGCGGACTTCCTCATTCATGTAAAAGGCCGTGACGATGACAGCCCGGGCATCTGCGAGCATGTCTTTCGGATCGACGACCGTCCCTTTTCCGTCTTCCTTGATAAAAACCTTGGCCGACGTAACGCCGATCAGGTCGACGCCGAGAGACAGGGCGTGTTCTTTCAATTGCACGGTCAATGAGTCGCGATTCATTCAACAACCTCGAACGTCGTATATCCGGAAGGCCGGATCACTTCAAGTTCAAATCACCGTCCAGCCGCGCGGCCCGTCCGGGGCTCAATGCCAGATCGACGGATTTCAATCCAAGGAAGATTCGGACGCCCCTGCCGTGAATGCTTCGTATGACGGCCTTCGTCATCTTCCCCTTCGCCCATTTCACGTCCACCTCGAATCCGCCCCTGGCGCGCAGTCCCCTCACTTCTCCCCCGGGCCATGCATCGGGCAGGGCGGGCAGCAGGCGTATTTCGTTTTCAGCGCTCTGCATGAGCATTTCGGCCACTCCCGCCGTCGCGCCGAAATTCCCGTCGATCTGGAACGGCGGATGCGCGTCGAACAGGTTGGCGTACGTGCCCCCGCCCGACGTGTTGATGACGCTCCTTTCCCCCGCCGGCTTGAGCTGATTTCTCAGAAGCTGAAGCGCCCGGTTCCCGTCCCCGAGCCTGGCCCACAACGTCAATTTATGCGCCAGGCACCACCCCGTGCCCCCGTCGCCGCGCGCGTCCAGCGTTTTACGCGCCGCAGCGGCCAGTTCAGGCATGGTGAACGGGGTGATCTCCGAGCCCGGGTACAACCCCCACAAATGCGATACATGCCTGTGGTAAGGGTCGTTCTCGGCATACGGTTCCAGCCATTCCATCACGCGTCCGTCCTCTCCGATGCGCGTGGGGGCCAGCCGCGCCCGTTTTTCCGACAATTCGCTTCTGAAATCCGCATCCAGGCCGAGAATGTCCGACGCTTCCACACAGGCGCCGAACAGGTAGCGCAAAAGCTGCATGTCCATGGTGGGGCCGAGACAGATGTGGGCCCGGCTTCCGTCAGGAAGAATGAAGGTATTTTCGGGCGAATTCGAGGGCGCCGTAACCAGCCATCCGTGTTTTTTTTCTTCGATCAGCATATCGGCATAAAAACGCGCGGACCCCTTGATGACGGGATATGCCCCGGCGAGGAATTCCCTGTCGCCTGTATACAGGTAATGGTCCCACAAGTGCTGGCACAGCCACGCCGAACACGTCATGGTGGCACCCCATGAGGCCGATTCTCCAGGCGACGTGAACCCCCAGGGATTCGAAAACACGTGCGCCACCCATCCCCCCGCGTTGTAGTATTTCACGGCCGTCCCGGATCCGGATTCCACGAGGGATTCGATGAACGCGAACATCGGCTGGTGAAGGTCCAACAGATTGCACGATTCCGCCGGCCAGTAATTCATCTGCGCGTTGATGTTGAGGTGCCAGTCGGCGTTCCACGGCGTCTGGACCTCCTCCGCCCAGATACCCTGCAGATTGGGCGGGAAACCGCCCGGCCGCGATGAGGAAATGAGCAGATAGCGCCCGAAGTCGAAGAACAGTGCCATGAGGGCATTGTCCGCGTTTCCACCGGCCAGTTCGATGAGGCGCGCAGGCGTCGGTTTGAAACTCAAATCGGACGGGCCTTCGCCCAGCTTCAGGTTCACGCGGTTGAAATAGCCCTGATAGTCCGATATGTGGTTTTTTCTGACCAGGGAATACGATTTGCCGGCCGCGGCATCGGCTTCATCTGAGGCGGTTTTTGCCGGATCCGCTATATTTCTGCCCGCGAAAGACCTGATGTCGGTCGCCGCCGTGACGTAAAGAACGGCTTGGTCCGCATTCCGCACCAAAATCGTGCCGCCTTCCGCTTTCATGGAACCGCCCTTGACCGACACCTTCAACCGTGCCGCAAACCGGACACCCTTGCCGTTGATGCCGTTGTCAAGCTGCCCCGTCATGATCAGACCGTCGCTGCGGACGGCTTCCGTTTGAAAATGCTCCGGACGGTCCAGGTTGATGTCCACCGAAAGCGCGCCGCGCTTTTTCGCTTCTATTTTAAACACGAAGGCCTGGTCCGGAGCCGACACGAAGGCTTCGCGCATATAACGAACGCCCGACCGCATGTATGAAACCCGGGCGACGGCCCCGGACAGGTCCAGTTCCCTGCGGTATTGCCGTACCGTGGTATCGTTTCCCGCGTGTATGAATTTCAACCTCAGATTGCCGAGAACCTGGTAGCAGCCGTACGGCACACGGGCCCCGTTTCCGAAACCGGATCCCCTGCCCGTGCAGGTGAAATGATCGTTCACGAGCCTTTCGGCATCCGCATTCCTGCCTTCCAGAAGCAGCCGGCGTATTTCGGGCAGCGCGGCGGCTGCGCCGGGCCGGTCCGCGTCCTGCGGCGACCCGGACCACATTCCGCTTTCGTTGAGCACGATGCGTTCTTCATTCACGCCCCCGAAAACCATGGCGCCGATGCGGCCGTTGCCCAGAGGGCATGACTCCGTGAAATGGGCGGCCGGTGCGCCGAACCGGACGGTCTGATCAATGGCAGACGCCGCCTGCAGGCACGGCAGGACCAGGGCCAGAATGGATGCGATTTTCCTCATCAAACGCCTCCTGTCTAGAACACCCTGACGGCATCGCCCTTTTTCGTGTGGATTCTGTATATGGACAACTGGCTGGTCTTCTTCACGGCCACGATTTTGCCCATGCATTTCATGATCCCGCCGACCGTCGCGCCTGGTTTCACCGGCATGACGGTCAGAAAATATTCATTTTTCAGAGACCCGGGAATGACGTTCAAATAGGCGCCCTCGAGCCCGGTGCACGGCGAGGGCAGCTCGAGCGCCTGAATCGACGATTTGAGCGCCGCCACGTCGGGCTGAAAACGGAACACCGGCTCGAAATCCGTCCTGATCTTCCTGCCTTCCGTGGTCAGTAATGGAATGTCGTTGATGAAATATACCGGGAAACGCTTCTTTTTAAGAATTTCGACCGCGGCAAGGCATTCCGGCGTGATCACCTTTGCACAGGGCAGAATCACGGCCCTGTACCGCTGTTCATGGATGAACAGCTCTCCTTTTTCCAGCCTGCCCGACGCCAGCAAATCGTTCGAAATGACGTCGGCCTGTATGCCCAGGGCGGGCATGACGCCTATCAGCCTGTCCACCTCGAGGACCGTGTGGTAGGTCTGCGGCCCCCAGCCGGTGATGATGGACGGATTGGGATAGACAATGGCCACCTGGGCCGCGGGCAGGTTGAATTGCGTCAGCCCGAGAACGCGCCGGTTTCTTTCATTGAACCCCGCCGACAGGGCCCACGATTCATGGTCAGGAAAACCGGGGCCGAAATTCCGGTCGGCCCCCAGCAC
>JBFZEN010000311.1:0-8071 GCA_041306805.1 bacterium | reverse complement strand
GAATAAGCAGAAGGAAAAATAAAAGCAAAAATTGTGCCTTAACATCATTATAACCTAATTACTTCCGCACCTTCAGGTATGACAAACTGGAAAAAGCCCGGATCGGCCAGGGTTCCGGTATTCACATTCTTCAAAACATAGGTGATTTTATTCTTGCTGACGTCCGTCTGTTCGATGATGCAGGGAATCGATTTTTCCTTTTGGACCCAAACCTTGATCTGGCTGATGAACAGATCCTTTTTATCGGCCGTGAACAGCAATACCCAGCATGGAATCTCGGATACGTTCGCGTCCTTGAGAAGCTTGACCTGGTATTCCTTTCTAAAGCTGAAAAACAGTTGCCTGGGAAGGGCGGCATCGTCCGTCTTCTCGACACGGTCGATCAGAACCCTGTTTGAGGGTTTGCTGTACGTCCACAGCGTCACGCCGTCTGAAACAATGACCTGGTCCTGGGTGGTTACCCGGAACATATCCTGCCCCATCAGAATCAATTCGCCGCTGAGCACTTGCTTTTCGCCCGTCTGTTTCCATTCATAAGTCTCTTCAAAATCGAGTTTCACCGATTTGGCCGCGTTCAGAGTCTGCTCGACCCTGTTCAGAATATCCTGCGGCTGCATTTCAGCAGAAAAAATCAAGACGGGCAGCAGAACCGCGGCCCAGACCGATTTTATCTTGGCGGGATGAACAATCATGTCTCGTTTTCTCCTTGATTGGATGCGTTCTGCAGGGCATCCCTCAGTTTGTCCAGGTCCTTGTCGTCCATCAGCACGTCTCTGGCCTTGCTGCCGTCGAACGGTCCGAGAATGCCCGCGGCTTCCAGCTCGTCGATGAGACGGCCGGCCCGGGCATAACCTATCCTCAGGCGCCGTTGCAGCAGGGAGGCGGAACCCTGGTTGTGCCGTACGACCAGCCTGGCCGCCTCCCAGAACAATTCATCCTGCTGCGACCGCAGGCCTTCTTTTTCGGCACCGGACCTGGTGCCGAGACTGGGCAGTTTCCATTCGGGTTCCCTGACCTGTTTTTCGATAAAACGCACGACACGCTGCACCTCTTCAGCGGAAATGAAGGCGCCATGGATGCGGATCGGTTCCGAATCCCTCGGCTGCATGAACAGCATGTCTCCTTTTCCCAGCAGTTTTTCCGCCCCGTTTCTGTCGAGTATGGTCCGTGAATCGGTTTTCGCAGCGACCTGGAATGCGATTCTGGCGGGAAAATTTGCCTTGATCACGCCAGTAATGACATCCACCGAGGGCCGCTGCGTGGCCAATATCAGATGAATGCCTACGGCGCGCGACATCTGCGCCAGGCGCGAAATGGGTTCTTCGACTTCCCTGGCACCCAGAACCATGAGGTCGGCCAGTTCGTCGATGATGAGCACAATGTATGGAAGTTTTTTCTGGGGTTCGGCCCCCTCCTCGGTGTGCAGTTTTCCGTCGTCAATGCCCCGGTTGAAATCTTCAATGTTGCGGACCGATGATTTGGCCAGAACTCTGTACCGCCTTTCCATTTCGATTTCCAGGCTCTTCAGGGCGGCCACCGCGTTGTCGACCGTGGTGATGACGGTTTCGCCGATATCCGCCTGTGAAACCAGATGATGGTATTGAAGCGGCTTGTACAGGCTGAGCTCGAGTTTTTTGGGATCGATCATGACCAGCCTGACTTCCGACGGTTTGGCCCTGAACAGGATGCTTGAAATGATGGTATTGAGGCACACCGATTTTCCCGATCCGGTGGCTCCCGCCACGAGCAGATGGGGCAACTGAGTGAGGTCGGTGGCATACGGCTGGCCTTCAATTGTTTTTCCCAGCGCAATGGTCAGTTTGGAGGGCGATTTCTGGCAGATTCGCGATTCAAGAACATCCCTCAGAGACACCAGGCTGGGCCTGTCGTTCGGAATTTCGACGCCGACGACGGCTTTGCCCGGAATCGGTGTGATGCGTATGCGCTCGGCCTGCAGAACCAGGGCGAGATCGTCCTGTATACCGACGAAACGGCTTACCTTGACGCCGGGTGCGGGCTTGACTTCGAACCGGGTAATCACCGGCCCTGGCATAATGCCCACCACATTGCCCTGAATTTCGAATTCCTTGAGTTTTTCTTCCAGAAACTGGGCTTTGCGTTCGAGCGCTTCCCTGTCCAGCTGTTTTTCCTCAGGAGCGGGCGGATTCAGCAGATCAAACGGGGGAAACTGATACTCCCCTTGGGGCATCGGAGCCCCTCCGGACGGTTCGGCTTTGACGGGAGCGGCTGGAAACTGGATTTGCGGTTTTACCGCAACCGGAGTATGAATAGCATGGGGCATTTGCACCCGCGCAGCCCCTTCCTCTTCGTCTTTCTCGCTGTCCTCCAGTTCATCCTCTTCCTCCTCCTCTTCATCTTCATCCTGTTCTCCGGAAGAGTCATCCTCCTCGGGCAGCTCTTTCAGCTTCTTTCCCATCTTTTTAAAGAAAAGAACGGCCGCGTCCCTGAAACCGAGCACAGCCTCGCGCATGCTCCAGGATGTCGCCGAAACCAGAATGACCATGAAAAAAGTAAACAGAAGGATGATGCTGCCGGCCGCTCCGAAATACTGGTTGAGTTTCTCGGCTAAAAAGCCCCCGAAAAGGCCGCTCAACCGGTAGCCGAAATCGCTGCCTTCCCTGGAAACGGCTTCGGGCATGGCCAGGGCTGTGGATAAAAATATCCCCATGGAAACCAGATAGAAACAGAGCCGCAGAAAAGAACGGAAATCCCTGTGCAAAAAAAGGTTCCAGCCGAACAAGAAGAGCATGAACGGAAATATCAGGCTGGCATATCCGATGGTGTAGACGAAAAGGTAATGGCTGATCCAGGCCCCTGACAGGTTCAGCCAGTTTTTATAGGAATCCGGCGATCCACTGTTCGGATAGTCGGACGGATGGTATGAAACCAGTCCCAAAAACAGGAGCAGGCCGAAGGCCATGATGACCATGCCCAGGGCTTCGATCTGCCATTCGTCGCTGCGTTTTTTTGTTTTGTTTTTTTTCTTCATGCGTTCAGCAATCGCAATACGCCGCGATGGCAGGCGGGAACCGCTTGGCTCGCGTCCGTCACGGCGCAGGTATCGAGGTCGCGCTCCATCCCGATTTGTCGGAGCGCACGTCCATGCTCACAGCCATGCAACAGGCCCGGCAAATCATCCTTGAAATGACTGTATAAAAGCACGGCAGTCAGGGTTTCATCCGTCAAACGACAAACGCCCGGGGCCTCGGTTCTTATCCTTTCGGCCAGCATTCCGGCACAGACGGCATCTTCCAGGGAAAAACGTCCTTCTTCTCCCGCACAGATCAGAATGCAGTCACCACCTCCGGAAATCAGGGCCGACGCGGCGGCGGCCATATTGCCAAAACCCGCGATGACGACTTGTTTCGCCGTCCGGGCAGCCTTGAGCACGGCCCTGGAACCGTTCGTGCTGGTGAACCACAGCGTCTTTCCCCGGATCCGTGCCGGACCGTACTCGGACGGTGAATTCCCGAGGTCAAATCCGGATATCCTTTTTCCGCCTCTTTCCCCACAGAGAAGAACGGCGCCCTTGGCGGATGGATCCCGCTTCCGAAGGGCTTCCTCGGGCGTTTCGAACAGGCGGATTTCCCGTGCTCCGTGGTGCAGGGCGGTAATGAGGCTCGCAGAGGCCCTCAGCACATCGATGACGGCTGCCGTCTTGCCGAGCGCCTGATCCGGCGTAAAACCTGCTGGAAAGAGCGATGTGTCGATTGTCATGTTCCGGCCGGTGGCAGAAATTCCCGAATGGGACGGCGGGATGTCGGTGGAACGAACGGCGAAGCGATGGTTTTCCCCTCCAAGGCGGCGCCGCTTTCCGCGGCAAATGACAGTTTTGCGCCGAGATCCAGATGCCGGCTCGCCTCAAAAAAACCGATGGGCGTATTGCCCAGTGAAGGCGAAATGACTCCGCTTAAAACGGATCCGATCGTGGCGCCCTCGGCTGAAACATGCCATCCCGGCATGGCCTTCCGCCTGCCGTCCATGATAAAGGCCTGAACGTGTACCGGAACCCCCTTTTCCCTGATTCCGTTCAGGGCTTCCCTGCCAATAAAATCATGCTCCCATGAGATGGCGAATTCCCAAGGGTGTCCCAAAGCGGGCCGGTCCGGCCTGAGTTCATGGCCGTGCAGGGGAAGGCCGGCCTCAAGCCGCAGTGTGTCCCTGGCACCCAATCCACTCGGCAGAATCCCCATCGGTTTCCCTTCCCCCAAAAGCAGATCCCACAGATCGCGGGCATACCGCGACCGGGTGTATAATTCGAATCCGATCTCTCCGGTGTATCCCGTCCGGGATACCAGGACATCCAACCCCTCGATGGGCACAAGCGGAACGAACCGGAAAAACCGGAGATTCAGCAATTGATCCGGGGGCATCCATTTGGACATCAATTCGGGCGCTTTCGGCCCCTGCAGGTCCAGCTTTGCCGTCGCGTCGCTGATGTCCGTGACCTGCACGCCGGCCGGCGCATGGGATGAAATCCAGCTGAAATCAACGCCGATGTTGCCCGCATTGACCACCAGCATCCATTTCGAAGCATCGAACCGGTATAAAATACAGTCGTCGATGACTCCGCCGCCGTCGTTGAGCATGAAGTGGTACATGGCCTGCCCGTCGGCCATGCTCGACACGGCGCCGGTGAGAAGCCTTTCAAGAAAACGGTCCGATCCGGAACCGGTGATCTGGAACTCCCCCATGTGGCAGATGTCGAACAATCCGCAGGCTTTTCTCACGGCGTGATGTTCCGCCATCTGTCCGGCCGGATACCACAACGGCAGATTCCACCCGGCGAAATCGGCCATTTTACCCCCGAGCCGGACATGTTCGTCATAAAGCGGTGTTTTTCTCGATTCCAAATCTCTCCCTGAACAGATGATATGACTAATTTATCTAAATTGACTCTACTTGTCAACCGGAATTAAGGTTTGATCAGCCTGACGGCGTCATTGTACACCGTGAACAGCATCAATCCGATCAGAATGACCATGCCGACCTGTTGAATGATCATTTTTGTCTTGATTGAAATTTCCTTTCGAATAAGCGCTTCAATCGAAATGATCAGCAGATGTCCGCCGTCCAGCACCGGAAAAGGAAACAGATTGAGCACGCCGAGGTTCAGACTGATCAGCGCCAGAAATCCAAACAGCGCCCCGAAGCCGGCGCGGGCGCTTTCGCCGGCCTTTTGCGCGATGAACACGGGCCCCGCGAGCGATTTGACCGATTCCTGCCCCGCGATCAGTTTGCCAAACGACACCAAAACCAGTTTGCTCAGATAATACACCGCCGTGGCGCCTCCGGAAACGGATTCGAACCAGCCAGCGGGTCGGTGCTCGGTTTTAGATTGGATGCCGATGATGCCTTGCTCGACAATGTCGCCCTTGACAATGGCCTTTTCCTTCACGGGAACGACCGTGCCCGAAAAAATGGAATCATGCCTCGTCCATTCGAGCGTTATTTTTTTCCCGGCCGAGGCGTGAACGACCTCCGACAATGCCTCCCAGGTTTGAACGGGCTTTCCGTCGACCGTTACAATGCGGTCTCCGGCGCGTATGCCCGCCTGTTGCGCCGGCTTGTCTTTCAAGACTTCGGCGATGACGGGCTCCCCGGTTTCATAGATACCCTGCATTTTGATCCCGATGATGTATATCGCCAGCGTCAGTAAAATGTTCATGAGCGGGCCGGCGGAAATCACCGTGAACTTCTGAAACCAGGAGCGCGATCGGAATTCCCAGGGCTGGGGTTCCGATTCGAGCTGTTTTTTATCCATGCTCTCATCCACCATGCCCGAAATTTTGACGTAGCCTCCGAACGGGACGGCCGAAACGCAGTAATCGGTTTCTCCGATCTTTTTCCCGAACAGCCGCGGCGGATACCCCATGGAAAACCGTTCCACACGGATGCCGAAGAGCTTTGCGCTCAGAAAATGCCCGAGTTCGTGGATGAAAATCAGGATGCCGAGAACGAAAACCGTGGCCAGCAATGTGGTCATGAAAACCTCGAATTAATGATGATCGGCTTCACGGGCGATCCATTCCCTGGTCGCCCGGTCCGCGGACAGAATATCGTTGAGACATGGATTCAATACCGGCTGATGCCGTTTCAACGCCGACTCGATCAGCTGGGGTATGCGTATAAATGATATTTTTTTCGAAAGAAAAAGTTCCACGGCCGATTCGTCCGCGGCGTTGAGCACGGCCGGAGCCGTTCCGCCTTCATGCAGGGCTTCATAAGCAAGATCCAGTGCCGGGTGTTTTTTCCGGTCCGGTTCCAGAAAGGTGAGCTGGTTGCGGACATTGAAATCGAGCCTTCCGATATCGGCTTCCCGGTGCCTTGGCCACGTCAGGGCGTAAGCGATGGGGATGCGCATGTCGGGAACACCCATTTGCGCCTTGATCGATCCATCCCTGAATTCGATCATGGAATGAATCACGGACTGCGGATGGACCACCACCGATATGCGTTCCGGTTCGATTCCGAACAGCCAACGCGCTTCGATCACCTCGAGCCCCTTGTTCATCAGGGTGGCCGAATCGATGGTGACTTTGCGGCCCATGGACCAGTTCGGGTGCGCCAGGGCCTGTTCCGGCGTAATTTCGGCGAATCTGGCTGAATCGAGATGCAAAAACGGGCCGCCCGAGGCCGTCAGGATGATGCGAAAGACATCCTCCGTCTTCTCGCCCTGCAAGCACTGGAACACGGCGCTGTGTTCGCTGTCGACCGGAATGAAAGAAACGCCGGCCTTGCGCACGGCTTTCATGACGAGCTCCCCGGCCATGACCAGCACTTCTTTGTTGGCCAGGGCGATGGAGATCCCGGAGCCCACGGCCGCCAGCGTCGCCTCCAGACCCATGGATCCGACCAAAGCGTTGACAACCATGTCTGCATCAGGAGATCCCGCGGCTTCCATCAATCCGTCTTTGCCCCTGAGTGTCCGGATGCCGAATCGATGAAAGTCTCCTTCCCAGCCTTTCTGTTGCGCGGGGCCGGTGACCACGACCGTTTTGGGCTTGAACTGCCGGGCCTGTTCAAGAAGCAGGGGGACGTTGGAATGCGCGGTCAATGTGATGATTTCAAACTCGCCCGGAAAACGCCGTACCACGTCCAATGTCTGTGTTCCGATGGAGCCCGTGGAACCCCAGATCGAAATGCGTTTGGGGGATTGATGGTTGCTTTCTGACATTCAACGAATTTTCTGTTTTTTGCTGTTTGATTTTTAATTTTTGATTTTTGATTTATTAATTACGGTTGACCCAAGAATTGAAAACTCTTTTTCCAATTCCTCGACTCTCTTCTTTTCCTCATCCGTCAGTCCGCTTTTCCCGAACCGGACATGCAGGTGTTCGGTCATCCCTTTCCTGATCGCCGAGACGACTTCCCGGTACGCCACCTTGCGCCCCAATGTCTCTTCGAGCGTCACGGATTTTTCAAGCAAAGTTCCGCGCACCGATTTTTTCTGTTCAGCATCGATGTCTTTCAAAAAATCAGGCAGGGCATACGGCCCGCGGCCGAGAAGGATGGATCCGTGCTGCAGCACGCCCGAGGCGAGCCGGCGCTGGGCGCTTCCCACGAGTTTTTTCCCCTGCACCAGAATTTCGTGTTTCGCCGATGCGGAAAAGCAACTGACAGAAAGCGGAGACTGGTAATGGTTGCGGATGTCGAGGGACCGTTTCTCGAGTCCGGCCGGCACACCCAGCAGGCGAAGGCCCGTCAACAGTCCGCGGTTGACCATGTCATAAATCTCGGACAAACCATGGAGAAACGTTTCCGTTCCCTCCGGAAAAACGGCCGCGTACGTGGCCTCCCTGTCGTGCAGCACGGCCCGGCCGCCCGTGGGCCGGCGGACCACGCCGATTCCGGATTCCCTGCAAAACTTCTGATCGACGGCATTGAGACTCTGGTTGGCGCCAAGGGAAATGCAGGGGGGGGTCCAGCGGTAGATCCTGAATGCGGGCGTGGACAGCTGCGAGGGATTTTCGAGCAGGGTCTGGTCCACGGCCATGTGGAAGGCGCCGCTGGCAGGTCCCGTCTCGATCCACCGCCAAACGGTCACGGC
>JBFZEN010000310.1:0-7502 GCA_041306805.1 bacterium | reverse complement strand
GGGGATGGGCTGCCCGCACGAGCCGACCCTCACCCGGCCGAACGGATTGATTGTCATGATGGGCGACGTTTCAGTCATGCCGTAGCCGGTCGAGTAACTGATGCCGGCGTCGCGCAGGAAGACCTCGACATCCCCGTTCAGGGCGGCGCCCCCGAACATGAAAAAGCGCAGGCGCCCGCCCAGCGATTGAATGAGTTTCTTGCCTGCGACGCGGTTCAGCAGTTTTCTGAACAGAGGCGCACGGTACAGAGTACGCGTCGCGGCCTTGGCCTGGATTTTCGGCAGAATGCGTTTTCGGTAAATCTTGTCCATCACCAGGGGCACGGTGAGAACGCCCGTCGGCCTGGCCGTTTCCATCGAGCTCAGAAGGTTCTTCGGCGTGGGCAGCCCCTGCATGTAATAGATGCGGACGCCCATGGCCAGGGGGCAGAGCAGGCCGCCCGTGGCTTCGAATGTGTGCGACAGGGGCAGAATGGACAGGAAAATATCATCTGACGACAGCGGAAATTTTTCAAGCGAGTGAACGACGTCGTACACGATGTTTTCATGCGTGAGCATGACACCCTTCGAATGCCCGGTGGTTCCCGATGTGTAAATGATGACGGCCAGGTCTTTGGGCCCGGGGCTAGCCTGCTGCGCATCGCCGGGGCGGTCCGGTCCGCCCGGGCGGCTCCAGGCTTTTGAAAAGTCTTCGATGTTCCACACCGTGCGGAGGGGATCCACGCCCTGGACGCGGGGCAGAAACCTGGCGCCGGCGAAAGCGGCCACGGCGCCCGAATCGCCCACGATGTGGCGGATGTTCTCCTCCGAAAAGCCGGGCAGTATGGGTATGGCCACGGCGCCGAGAAACGTGACGGCAAAGTAGGCGATCACCCAATTGGGGCAGTTTTCGGAAAGAATGACCACCCGGTCTCCGGGACGTATTCCGTTTCGGGTCAGGTCGCGCATTCTGTCGCGTACCGCCTGATTCAATTCCGAATAGGTCATCGGTTTCTCACCGACCGAAGCGATGGACGGAAGAGCACCATACCGTTCGAAGGCCTGCTCGAGCAGGGCGTCGATGGTGAGTCTTTTAACTTGCAGCATGGCGGGGCCTCGTTGATTGGGTTAAGGGCGGAATTTGGTTTCGTATTCGGGGCTGGTATCGAACCGGACATCGAGCGATTCCACGGCCAGTTGAAAACGGATCATTTTTTCGTAAACGGACATGCGCACGCCCTGGCGGGCATCGCATCGTATGGTCTTCCTGTCCGTGTCGTCCGAGATGACCTCGACCAGAGTGCCGTTCGCATGGTACGCGGCGGAGGCGCAGAACTGGAAAGGGACGAGCTCGGCGGACCCGGCGCTGTGGCTCGGATCGATGAGGATGGGCAGAATGGTGCGGTTTTTCACGGCGGGAATGACGTCCAGATCGATGTGGGTGCGGTTGTAGTCGCCGTGCACGGTCGACTTGACGCCCCTTTCGCACAAGAGGATGTTCTTGTTGCCCGAGAGGGCGATGTACTCGGCGGCCGAAAGCCATTCGTCGAGCTCGGCCGAGACGCCCCGTTTGTATAATACGGGTTTGCGCGTTTTTCCCACCGCTTCAAGCAGGTCGAAATTCTGGTAATTGCGCGTGCCGATCTGGAGCAGGTCGGCGCGTCCGGCGATCTCGTCGACGTGCGATACGGCCATTGCCTCGGTGCAGTAGGGGAACCCCGTGGCCTCGCGGACCCTGTCGAGAATGTCGAGGGCTTCCAGCCCGAGGCCGCGGAATTCCAGCGGGCGCGTCCGCGGCTTGAACGCGCCGCCCCGGAGCATCATCCGGTCACGGATGCCGTACCGTTCGGCTATCTTCGCCAGGGCGTCCGCGATGCGGACGGTCTGGTCGTAGCTCTCGACGGCGCAGGGGCCGGCGATGAAGACCGATGAGCCGTCCCTGAACACGCGGTCGATGCCGTCCTTTCCCCGGATGGCGATTTTAAGGCGGTTTCGTTCGATCTTATGGTGCGCGGGACCGATCACGCGCCTGGCGATGGTTTTATATGGGGAAGAAATGCGCCAGGCCCGCACCACGCCGGGAAACGTCTGGATCAGGTCCGCGTCAAGCCGTGAGGCGTCGCCTTCCACCGCGATGACCGTGTAAAGGTCCCCGTACAGGATGTCCGGCCGGCAGTTTTTGCTCTTGACCAGGTCTTTAATCTGATTGATGGTCTCTGAATATTCTTTTTCAATTTCTATGATCATGGTTCGGAAATATAGTACTGCAGCGGGTGAAAATCAAATGGAAACTTGAAGATTAAAGATTAAAAGATTGGGAGATTAAAAGACCAAAACATAGAAGATATGCAGGCCATGGACTGCAGACTGGGGCCTGAGGCAGAGGCAACCCGGCCTGATGGACGTCCCGCGGCAAAGAAAGGTCTCATTTCGGGAGGCCGTTGGGGTGAATGGCCGGCCGATCAGAACCAGCAGAAATGCCGGTCGAGTTCGCTGAGCGCGGCCGGTTCCGCCGCGGGTTGTCCCTGCAATCGATTTGCCGTTTTTTCTTCCTGGCGCTTTCTCATGATCGCATATACCGTTTCTTTTATCAGTTCCGGGGAATCCATTCCCTTGAGGCTGAAATGGTCGGCTCCTTCCGCGATGATTTCCCTGATTTTGTCGGGATCCTGGATGGACGATAAAACAAGCACGGGAATGGTTTTCGCCCATTCCACCGAACGGAGGCGCTTGAGCAATTCAATGCCGGGAATTTCAGGCATCATCATGTCGAGAACGATGATGTCGGGATGTTGCGCGTATATCATGTCCCAGCCCTGGCGCACGTTTTCGGCTTCGAGCACCTCAAAACCCGCTTCGATGAACCGTGATTTATAATAAAAACGGACGGTTTGCGAGTCTTCGATGAGGGCGATGCGTATCGTCCGTGTCGGCATATCGACCTGTCTCCGGTTTCATCCATCTCATTAAAATCCAATTATAGGACGATACAAATTTTGCGCCAGGCAATTTTTAAGCGGTCTATATGTTGATATTAATGATCTTATGCAATCCGGACGTTTGTTTCAAAAAACAACCGGCTTGCACTTTGAAAATGGAGGCGCAGGGAAGCTGTGGGGATAAATTGTTTCAGCACACATGAAGACTTTAGAGTACGGCTTTGCCTGGGGAAAAATCCTATACAGAATCACCCGGATCCGTGGTCTTTCCGAACGTCCACCAGTTGTCAAATACATCACGGTCGCGAGAATGACGACCAGCCCGATAATTCCCTGATCGCCTCATTTTTACGATGTTCACGTTCCTTATTTTCTCACCCTGAAATAGATCAAATCACCGTCCTTGACGGGGTAGTCCCTTCCGTGCACCTCGACCAGCCCCTGCTCGTGCAGCATTTTAAGAGAGCCGTGTTTTTCGAGATCGCGCCAGGGCACCACTTCGGCCCTGATGAAGTGCTCCTCGAAATCGGAATGCACACGTCCGGCCGCGTGCGCGACCGGGGTTCCGGCCGCGACCGTCCATGCGCGGGCCTCGTTTTCATTGGCCGTGAAGAACGTCACCAGGTGCAGCACGGCGTAACCGGCCTGGATGAGCGTCTGGACGCCGTTTTCAGCGACGCCCATGGCTCCCAGAAATTCCCTCTGTTCGTCGGGGGCGAGCTCGGCGATTTCGGCCTGCACCTTGCCGTAAAAGGGGACGCACAACGCTCCCCGGTCCGCCGCGATCGCCTTGAGTTTTCCGAAGGTTTCGCCGCCGGGCTTCGCGTTTTCGCCCAGATTGGCGACGAAGATCACGGGCTTGAACGAAAGCAGGTTGAGCTCGCGCGCCGCCTGCCGCTGGTCTTCGTGCAGGGTCGCGGATCGGGGCAGGCGGCCGTTCAGCATTTGACAAACCGAGTCGTAGCACTCGAGTTTTTTCGCCAGGTCCGCGTTTCCGCTCTTTGCGGCCGTCCTGATTTTGGCGGCGTTCCGGTCGAGCGTCTCGATGTCTTTCAGCATGAGTTCGGTTTCGACGATTTCGGCGTCGCGCCCGGGGTCGAGCGTTCCGTACGGATGCGACACGTTCGGATCTTCGAAACACCGCACCACGTGGGCGATGGCGTCGACGCCCTGGATGTGCGAGAGAAACTGGTTGCCCAGGCCTTCGCCCCTGCTCGCTCCGCGGACCAGGCCGGCGATGTCCACGAACTCGAGCACGGTCGGCGTTTCCCTGGCCGAGCCCGCGGATTTCGAAATGCCGTGCAGGCGCTGATCCTCGAGCGGAACGATGCCCACATGCGGATCGATGGTGCAGAAGGGATAGGCCGAGGCTTCCACGCCGAGGTGGGTCAGCGCGTTGAACACCGTCGATTTCCCCGCGTTGGGCAGGCCGACGAGTCCGCATTTGAACCCCATGGGTGTGCTCCGAATGAAATGGAATAATTGTTTGACCCGGCACGCCGCGGAAAAGGAACACGGATCAAAGACACGGAAATAGTGAAGTGGAGACTGCCTTATTCAGCTATTTCAGCGCGGCCAGTTTTTTGAGGGCTCTTTGCCGGTAGATTGGAAACAGAGTGTATCCGCCTTCGTTGAAATGCGCCGTTTTTTCAAGGAAAACCTTCGCCTGGGCCGTGTCGCCTTTTCCTTCGTAGGCTTCCGCCATCAGATAGAGCGTGACGGGGTTTTCAAGGGAGGCCTGCGCCAGCTCGGACAAGGCGTCGTCAAAACGCCCTTCCGCGAGGGCGATTTCTCCGGCGAGTGAACGGGTGCTGCGACGCCAGCCCGGGTTCTCGATGGAATCCGCAATTCCCCGCACTTCCTCGTTCAAGCGCGCCGCCGTTTTCACGTCACCCTCGCGGACGGCCAGCGCCGCTTGGGATGAAAGGACAACCAGTTGATAGATGCGCTTTTCATCAGCCGACAGGTCCGCTCTGTCGATTTCATCCGACGCCTGGGCGAGGGTGATGCGGGCATCGGCATAACGGCCCGATTCACGATGGACGTCCGCGATCAGGAACAAACCGTTGAGCAGGTAGGCGGCATCTCCGCTTTTCCGGCCGATTTCGACGCTTGTTTTCAGGTTGTCCACGGCCCGGGAGAAGTCGTCCTGATCGAGGGCCGCGGACACCAGTCCGTACAGGGCCAGATGTTTGTACCCGTCGATCGCGGTGCTGTCCAGCAGCGCCTGGAATTCTTTTTTTGCCTCGTCCCGTTTGCCCTGGAACATCAGGTTGTTCCCGACGCCGATGCGGGAATAGGCAAAATCGGGATTGATGGACAGGGCCTTCCTGTAGCTTCGGATGGATTCTTCGAAATTCCCCTGTTTCATGAGAATTTCGCCCAGGGAGTCGTAGGGATTGGGATCTTCCGGCTTGAGTTCGATGTATTTTCTAAGCGCCTGTTCGGCCCCCGCAAAATCGCCGGTGTACATGCAGGCATACCCCATTTCGTTGTAGGGCACGGCCCATGCGGGGTCCGCCTCGATGACTTTTTTATAGTGTTCGATCGCCTTGGCGTATTCCCGCTGATTGAAATAAAAGCCGGCCATGTTGTATTGCACCCGCCTGTCCTTCGGGTACATCGCAGCCAGTTTCTCGCGCAATTCCTTCAGTATCGCGGTATTCCCCGCCCGGCCGGCCTCAAAACACAGAATGTCCAGCCTTTCGCCTTCGCTGACTTGACCGGCCAGCGATTTGGCTTTCTCAAAATACGTTCTGGAAACGGCTGCGTTGTCGGCCGTCATGGCCAGATTGAGATAAGCCATCGCGAAATTGGAATCGAGAGCAGCCGCTTTTTCGAAACAGGGGATGGCCTCCCGTATGCGCACGGCTTCCCTTAAATCCCTTCCCTCCAAATAAGCAGCCAGGGCCTCCTTCGACGACGTGGTGATCGGGATTTCGTTCTTTGACGTTTTTGTGCATGTCATCGATCCCATCATGATCAGGATCCCGGCAAGCGCGAGAATCCATGCCGGCGGTTTCTTGAACTTCATGTTTGCCCCCTTTACGTTGATGGTTTTTGAATGGGATGCGGTTTTCGAATCTCCATGAGAAGCCGATCCATCGATGCCGTTGAATTCATTTTATTTCATGATTCGGAAATGAAGGGATGGGCCCGCACGCTGCAACGAACACAGGCAGAAATCACATTCATTAATAAATCCGGATGGGAAAAAAGTGGAAACGGATGCAAGGAGGAGGTTATGAAAGAACGATCGATGTGACGTCGTCGTCATAATAATTACAATTCGTTAAAAAAACAAGGATTTTCTTCCGGCAATCTTTGCCGGATGGCATATGCTAAATTGGAATACGCTCTTTTTTATCCGTCCTTTGTTCGACAGAGGCCAATCTATTGATAATTATTTACATGTTATCTGTCCGCGTTGAACGATATGGTGTCCGGTACGATGATATTTCAATTTTATTGAAATTGGTATAATTGTTGTACCACATCAAAAAGTTGATTAATTTTTTCTATTTTGGACGGAATCACGGTGTCCATCATGCATGTGATGGAGAGTGGTTCGATACTCGTTGAAAAAAGCGGGAAAACCAGAAGGAGGAAAAACATGTCGCAATGCAAGAGGATGCTCATTCCATGTGCGTTGGGTACGCTCCTCGCCGTCGTGCCGATATTCGGTCAGCTATCCCAGACCGGCGGCGCTTCGCTCGTGTATTCGGTCAACAGAACCCCCGAACGGACGTTTGAAACGTCCCGAGCGGTGAAGGTCATCACGGGAGAGGACATTTGGCGGTTGAACGCCCGCAATATTCCCGAATTGCTGATGGAGCAGGCGGGATTGTTCATCCAGCAGACGAATTACGGAGGGGGTTCACCCATCATCCGCGGATTCATAGGCAAGGACATACTGATTTTCGTGGACGGGGTCAAGGTGAACACGGCCACCTACCGCTACGGTCCGATCCAGTACCTCAGCACGATAGACCTGAACATCGTGGAGCGCATCGAAATCGTCCGCGGAGTCCAGTCGGTGCTGTCGAGCTATTCGCTGGGAGGCATCATCAACATCATCACCAAAAGGGGGCCTGCGGCGGGCAGCAAGAAAGCGATTGGCGGCAGCGCCTTTTCACGCTATTCCAGCGCCGACAAGGGCGTCACCGAACACGCCGCGCTGTACGGCGAAACGAAGCGCTTCCGCTATTACGGCGGGGCGACTTACCGCAAATCGAAGGACGTCAAGGGCGGGGGAGACGCGGGCGTCCAGCCGTGGACCGGTTACGACGAAATGGCCGGAGACCTGAATTTTGACTATTTCCTCTCCAACGAAAAAACGTTCACATTGAACTACATGGCGACGGAACAGAACGAGGTTCCGCGCACGGACAAGTTCGGAAGCGAACTCAAGTACATGTTCGATCCCCAGAGGCTGCAGCTGGGCAAACTGGCTTTCCAGGATCTCACCGAGAGGGCCTGGGCCGATTTCATGCGCGTCACCCTGTCGTGGAACAGGCAGGATGAAGGCCTGGAGAGAATACTCAAGGACAAGCCGAATACGTCGCGGTTGTATAATGACGACCA